>JAYUAJ010000198.1:0-11188 GCA_043741375.1 Hyphomicrobiaceae bacterium
CCGCTGGCGACTGGACTCTTTGTTGGCGCCCGGCGACTCCCCTCCGGGGAGCCGGCCGCCGGGCGCGGAGCAGGAGCGCGCGCCGCCAGAAAGCGCAATGTGGCCCCGCGCCCGGCGGCCGGCTCCCGGTTACGGGAGTCGCCGGGCGCCAACAAAGAGTCCAGTCGCCAGCGGTCGGCAAATATGCCGCCTTATGCTGGACTGCCAAATCAGCTATCTCCACCAAACACCTAAGTCTTTTTGAGGGGGGTACGGAGTGGCGTATTTTTTGGCAGTAGCGAACCGTAAAGGTGGCGTAGGTAAATCCACCACCGCCGTCATGCTCGCCCATGCGCTCTCGGCCTGGGGCGGCAAGCGCGTGTTGATGGTCGACCTCGATGCCCAATGCAACTCGTCGATGATCCTGATCGGCGGCGAAGGCTGGCTGAAGGCGCGCAACCAGCGCACGACCATCGCGGACTATTTCTACGACCTCTATGACGGCGTCATGCCGAATATGAAGGACTACCTGGTCCCTGCCGTCGGCGACGTTTCCGCGCCCGGAAAAGCTGGCATCACATTGATCCCCGGCTCGCTGCTGCTGGAGGATGTGCAGGGCGAGCTCTATCTCAAGCAGTCCACCGAAAGCAAAGACCCCAATGTGGTCGCCAACCGCGTGCAGGGGCGCATAAAACACCTGATCAAGCGGTTCGAACTGGATTTCGACGCTGTGATCCTGGATTGCCCGCCCGGCCTCTCGTTCGCCGCGCTCGCCGGCGTGCAACTGGCGCAGAAAGTGGTGGTGCCGTTCCGCCCTGATTACGTCTCGCAATTCGCCGTCGAGCGCATCGCCATGCTGGTCGAGGACAAGGCCAATCTGGAGGCCGTGACGACGGTGGCCAAGGAACAGCGGCGCTATATATGCTTGGCGAATTTCGTCGAGCCTACCGGCCAGGACCGTTTCTTCATCGATCTGATCGCCGACGATCATCCTATGCTGAAGACCCAGCTGCCGATGAACCCCTCGATCGCGCGCAGCTTCAACTGGCTGCCGCAAAAACGCTCCATCGAGGAGAAGTACGGTACGGTCGCGGGCGACGTGCGTAAATTGTATGAGGAGTTGGCGACGGTCATTGGGGCTTAGAGCTAACGCTCTAAGTCTTTTGTATGGTCGCGCTTCTGTTCGGAAAACCGCTTCACACTTTTCCGGAAGCGCTCGTGGAGCACGCGGATGTCCAAGCTGCTAGGCAAACGAAAGCGTGAGTACTTAAGCGAAGTCGTGCGCCAGGATCTCGACCTGGACGCCAGCGCCGCCGACCGCCTGACCGACCGGCTGGACGGCGCGATCCGCAGTTTGCGGACGACAAAGGAGCAGCGGGCGGGCGTTCGTCTGGCGTCGGATTCGGGCTCGCGTCCTGCAGCCGCTCCAAGCTTCGACCCCTACGCGTTTAACGCGATTTTGATGCTCAAACGCCAGGGCCGCGACGCGTTGTCCGCGCGTTTAGCCGAAATCACGGAAGTCTCGCACCTGCGCCAGCTCGCCGAAGCCCAGATCATCGGCCTCGATCAGGATATGCGCGTTGGGCCGGTCGGGATCGAGGACCTGCGCGCGGCAGTGCTGCGCGGCGTGGAGCGGCTGGTGGCCGATCGGCGGGCGGCGGCGAGTTGAGTCGCGTTCCGTAGGGTGGTGCTGAGCCTCTTGGCCAAGCCCACCAACACAGGCGGCGCTCGCAGAGGTGGGCTTCGCGAAAAGCTCAGCACCACTACGCCATCACGCCGCCAACTTCGCCGCGGCCTCCGTGACCAGCGGCTCCAGCCCCGCGCCACCCGCGGCCACATGTGCGGCCAGCGCCTTCTTCATGCGTGGCTCCCAGAAATCCTTGATGTGCCCGGTGACGCCCGCCACCGCCTCGTCATGCGGATAGGCCTTGAAGAACGCGGCGATTTGGTTCGCCATGCGGACGATATCGGTGGTTTCCATGGGGTCGGGCCGGGGTTGGTGCTGGTGGCGCGTTCTAGCTGATGCGCGGCGGCGAGGCTACGGGCTTATCCGCCCCCGCCTCGAACACCATGATCCCGTCGCGGCTGGACGCCGCCAGCCCCATGCCCGCCTCTGACGCGAGCCGCACCGCCAGCGCGGTTGGGGCCGACACCGAGGCCAGGAACGGGACGCCGACCATGGCCGCCTTCTGCACCAGCTCCATCGAGCAGCGCGACGACACCAGCACGAAACCGGCGTCAAGCGGCATGCCCGCCAAAAGCGCCGCGCCAAAAAGCTTGTCGAGGGCGTTGTGGCGGCCGACGTCCTCGCGCACCAGCAGAAGCGCGCCATCGGGTGCGGCCAGCGCGGCGGCGTGGGTGGAATGGTTGGCGGCGTTCATGACCTGCAGGCCGGGCAGGTCTTTATAGGCGCGAGCGAGAGCCTCTGCGGCGGGGGCGGGCCGCTGCGCCACCGGGCGGGGCCGCGCCACGGCGGCATCGAGCGTCTGCGCCCCGCAGATGCCGCAGCCGGACCGCCCCGTCAGCACGCGGCGGCGCGCATCGAGCGAGGCGGCGCGCTCGGGCGGGAGAATGATGTTGAGCGCGAAGCCGTCGAGGTTTTCGGCGATACGGATGTCCTGGATGTCGGCGTACGTGGAAATACCCTCGGTGACGGTGAAGCCCGCGGCGAAGTCGGCGAGGTCTGCGGGCGTGGTCATCATGACGGCGAAGAACGCGCCGTTGAAGAGGACCGCAGTTGGGGATTCTTCGGACAGGAGCCAAATGTGGGCGGCGGCGGTCGCGCCCCGGTGCAAGCGGCCGGTGTGGGAGCGGGAGGTTGGCGCGGATGGGGGCGGGGTGGGCATGGGGGGAGGTTGGGCGCGGGGGGCGGGGGTTGTCAAATGGGGGCGACTTCTGGTTTTGGTCCGATTCCTAAGTTAGTATTGTTGGAATTTGCGCTGGCAACGCGCATCAAGCGCGATTCGAACCTCACGGGGCACGAAACTATTCTATTAGGTCCATCGGATCTGCGCCACGGCCCCATGTGCCCATATGCTCGCCCCCTACCCCCGCCCCAGCCCCGCCCGCGCCGCCGCTAACCGCGCGATCGGTACGCGGAACGGCGAGCAGCTGACGTAATCCAGCCCCGCCTCCTCGCAAAACGCGATGCTCTTGGGGTCCGCCCCGTGCTCGCCACAGATCCCCAGCTTCAGCTCCGGCCGCGTCCGCCTCCCGCGCTCGGCGGCAATCTTTACCAGCTCGCCGACGCCGGTGACATCCAGGCTGAGGAACGGGTCCGCCGCTATGATGCCCAGGTCGGCATAAGCCGCCAGGATCGGCGCCGCATCGTCGCGCGACAGGCCAAGCGTCGTCTGCGTCAGATCATTCGTCCCGAACGAGAAAAACTCCGCCGACGCCGCAATTTCCCCCGCCGCCAGCGCCGCGCGCGGCAGCTCGATCATCGTGCCCACCTGATAGGCCACCGACACGCCGCTCTCGGTGCGCACCAGCGCCGCGGTGCGATCGATCACCTCGCGCAAAAACACCAGCTCGGCCGCGAACCCCACCAGGGGCACCATGATCTCCGGCGTCACGGGTTTGCCCGTTTTCTCGCCCGCAGAAATGGCGGCTTCGAAGATGGCGCGCGCCTGCATCTCGACGATCTCAGGGTGCACGATGGCGAGGCGGCAGCCGCGCAGGCCCAGCATGGGGTTGATCTCGCTGAGCTCGCGGATGCGGCGGGTGACGCGCGCCACGTCCAGCTTGAGGTCCGAGGCGATTTCGGCGATCTCGCGCGGATCGTGCGGCAGGAATTCGTGCAAGGGCGGATCGAGCAGGCGGATAGTGACGGGCAGGCCCGCCATGATCTCGAACAGCTCGATGAAATCCTGCTTCTGCATTGGCAGCAATTTTGTCAGCGCGGCGCGGCGCCCGGCTTCGTTCTCGGCCAGGATCATCTCGCGCATCACCAGCATGCGCTCGGCGGCGAAGAACATGTGTTCTGTGCGCGTAAGGCCGATGCCCTCGGCGCCGAACAGGCGGGCCTGGCGCGCCTGACGGGCGGTGTCGGCATTGGCGCGGACTTTCAGGCGCCGGACGGCGTCGGCCCAGGTCATGAGCTTTGCGAAGTCACCGGTAAGTTCCGGTTCAATAAGGGCGGCGCGGCCCTTAAAAATCTTTCCTGTGGCGCCGTCGAGCGTGACGATATCGCCTTCGCGCAGCGTGACCGTGGGGGTGATGAGCAATCCGTTGGCTTCGTCGATGCGTGTGCCGCGTACGGCCGACACGAACGGCCGGCCCATGCCGCGCGCCACCATTTCGGCATGACCGGTGAGGCCGCCGCGCGTCGTCAGGGTGGCGACGGCCGCCTGCATGCCGCGCACGTCGGCGGGGGCCATGTCTTCGCGCACCAGGATGGCGTCGCGGCCTTGCGCGCGGGCGCGTTCGCCGGCCTCCGGCGTGAAGACCAACTCGCCAACCGCAGCGCCGGGCGAGGATGGCAGGCCGGTGGCGATCAGTTCGGCGCGGTGCTCTGCGGTCGGATCAATGGCGGGATGGAGGAGATGCTCCAGCTCGCGCGGATCAATGCGCATGAGGGCGTCGCGCTTGGTGATGATGCCGGCCTCGGCCATGTCGACCGCGATGCGCAAGGCGGCATTGGTCGTAGGGCGTCCGGGGCGGGCCTGGAGGAGCCAAAGCTGGTCGTCGGCGACGATCCACTCGATCTCCTGCATGTCGCGCAGGTGCCGCTCCAGCTTTAGGGCCGCCTTGGAAAGAAGGGCGTAGGTCTTGGGCTGCAACGACTCCAGCGAGGTGGCAGGGGGCAGCGGCAGGGCGGGATTGGCGCTGGAGGAAGCGAAGAGGTCCGGACTCGATGTCTCAGTACTCGGCGCTTCGGCCCGCTGCGCTTCACTAATAGGCAAGGCGTCGCGGCTGCCATGCGCGAAAACCAAGCAGTCGCCGTTGAGCACCGGCGCGCCAGTGGACGGATGGCGTGTACGGACGGTTCCCTGCGCCAAGGCGCGGCCGGGCACCATGGCCTCGATTGTGACGGCGGCGCCTGGAATATCGGGGATACCGGACGACGTGCGGTGGCGGACGGCGTGCGGGCTCATCCAGGACGCATAGACCGCGCCGATGGCGTCCCACAGTTGCAGGGCCGGGTTCTGCGGAAAGGGTTTGCCGCTGCGCGCCTCCACCGCCGCCTTGAAGCTGGTGACCACGGCGGCCCAATTCGGCCCGCCGGGATGGTCGTCGCGGATGGCCTCGAACACGCCCTCATCCATGCCGAGCACATTGACGGCGTAGGTTTCGATGAAGTGGGCGTAGGTTTCCGCAGCGTCCGGGGCGGTCTGGCCAAGTTTTTCCGTGGTCGCATCATTGAGGCCAAGATTGACGATGCCGCCCGTGAGCCCCGGCATGGCCGTGGCCGCGCCCGAGCGGACGGAGACCAGCAACGGGTTGGCCGGATCGCCGAATTTTGAGTCAAACGCGAGGCCCATTTCGGCAAGAGCTGCATTCAGCTGCGCTTCCAGTCCCTTAGGAATGGTGTGCCCATTGGCGTGGAAATATCCGCACACGTCGGTCGAAATCGTAAAACCGGGCGGCACCGGCAGCCCCAGCCGCGACATGGCGGCCAGCGCCGCGCCCTTTTCGCCGAGCGTCGCGGCGTCGCGCGCGCCCCCCTCGGCGGTTCCGCCGCCAAAACGGAAGACGTAGCGCTGGGTCTGGGGGCGGGAATCGTCTGCGGACACGGGGCGTTCCTCTGAAGTGATCAGAGGCAGTCTATCCATGTTGCAGCGCAGCGAAAGGGGCTTGGGGACATGATAGTCATCGCTGGCTTGGCGATGGCGTAGATTGTGGTTACCGGCCTCCCGCCAGCGATGAGGTTCGTGTCCCCAATACCGTTCACGGGACAGGAGCCCACAAACAACCCAAGTCCTACTTGGCCTTCATGCGATTGCCTTTGGCGTTGTGCTCGACTTCGGCGAGGCCGAGCAGCTCCGCCACTGGCGGCACGTAGTTGGCGAAGCGACCGCGATAGCCCTTGCGCAAGCCGTAGTAGCCACCCAACGGGTTTTTGGCGTCGCGCGCCCAGGCCTCCACCGATCCGTCCGGCGCCGGCTTGCCTTCGTCGGCATTGCCGAGCAGCACCCAGTCGCCGCGCTGTTTCAGCATGGCGACGAGGTCCTCGATGCAGCGGAGATGATAGGAGAGGCGCGTGCTGCCGACCTGCACGACTAATGCGGGCGGCGTAGCGGCGGCATCGCGCCAGGCCTGGTAGTCCGATCCGAGCGAGGGGGTTTTCAGGATCCAAGGGTCGTCAGCCGCGCCGGACCCATAGGTGACTTTGGCCATCAGGCGTTTCCTTCAGCGTGGCGTTTCAGGGCGTCGGCGAATTTGGCGAAGGACGGGTTGAGGTCGGGGATGGATCTGCCGATGAGGCCAGACAACGGGCCGGTGAACACCTCGCGCATAGTGAACCGGCAGCCTTCCGGAACCTCGTCGAGCGTATAGGTGCGCGTGCCCCAGAACAGGCGCAAGGGCATGCCGCCTTCCCAAACCATCCGGTGCGGCGGCGTCATGGTGGTCACTTTGAGTGAGAAGGCGCGGCCGGGGCTGGCCTCACTCCACAGTTTCAGCGCGGCGCCCGGCGCAATCTCGCCCTCGATACGCGTCAGGCCAAAGCCGCCCTCGATCAGGCGGCGCTTGTCGGTCAGTATGCGCCAAACCTCCGGCGGCCGTTTCGCAATTGTCCGTATCGCTTCGAAATGCATGGGGATCTCCGCTTTGCAGTCCGGACGATACGTGGGCTAAGGTGACATCTTCTGTCATATTTGCGAGCGATCCATGCGAGCGTCCAGATTGTTGCGGCTGTTGCTGCTGTTGCAGAACCGGGGGCGGCTGACCTGCGCCGTGCTCGCGCGCGAGTTGGAAGTGACGCGCCGCACCGTGCTGCGCGACGTGGATGCGCTCACCGAGGCCGGGCTACCAATTGTGGTCATCCGGGGCAACCAGGGCGGCATAGAGCTCGGCTTCAACTACCGGACCCGGCTGGTCGGGCTGGCGACGGACGAGGCCGAAGCGCTGGCGGTCATCCTGGCTCAACCGCTAACGGCAATGGCCGATCTTGGGATGCGCGACGCCGCCGCGCGGGCAGTAGCCAAGCTCCTCGAGTCCTTCCCCGATACCGTGCGTGAGACGATGCAGACGGCGCGGTCCTGGGTCCAGTTTGAGGAGCAGCCAGCCCGCGAGCCGGACGAGCGTTTGGCTGCTCTGGCGGCAGCAATTCGGACCCGGCGGCGCGTGACTATCGCAGCCCATACGCAGCTCGCCCGCGTAATTCATCCGGTCGCTGTGGTGTTCGGCGCGTCTGGTTGGGCGGTGGTGGACTCGCTCGATCCGCACAATCCTATCCTGGCCAGCCTCTGGCGGGACATCAGCATTTCAGCCAAGCGGTTCGAAGTTGTCGCCGCGTGACGGGTTTAACGCACATGCGCCCCGTTCTCCGTATACCGCCCGCCGGGGACGGGACGGGCTTCGGACACGTCCCAGGTGTAGAGATAGGCCATCGCGGCGCGGGTGCAGCGGTCGGGGCGGGATCGTCTGCATTGGGACTAGGGCTCCGCGAAAAGGCGTTCGATGTAGGCGGGCACGGCGAAGGCGGCTTTGTGCACCGCGGGCGTATAATATTTCGTTGAAAAATTCGCGGCGGCGAAGCGCTCGCGGATCTCAGACAATTTCACCGCCCGCAGCTTTACGTCGTCGCTGGCCCAGCCGAAGGCCATCTGGCCGCCCACGTAGGTCGGGACGGTGGCCAGGTACGCGCGGCCGTCCTGGAACAGGGCGCGGAAGTGGGCGACCGAGGTTTGTAGTTCGTCCGGCTGCATGAAGGGCACGCCGTTCTGCGTCACCAGCACGCCGCCCTTTTTCAGGCAGTTGCGGCAGGCGGCATAAAACTGTTTGGTAAAGAGCACGGCCCCCGGCCCTACCGGATCGGTCGAATCGACCAGGATGGCGTCGAAGCGCAGCTGGGTGGTCCCGACGAACTCCACGCCGTCCGCAATGACGATCTCCGCACGCGGATGATCGAAGGCGCCCGAAGAAATTTCCGGGAAATGCTTGATCGACATATCGATCACGGTGCTGTCGATTTCGCACAGCGTGGCCACTTTGACGGACGGATGCTTCAGCACTTCGCGCAAAATGCCGCCATCGCCGCCGCCGATGATCAGGACGCTTTTGGGCTCCTTCAGCGCGAACAGCGGCACGTGGGCCATCATCTCGTGATAGACCCACTCGTCGGCTAGCGTCACCTGCACGGCGCCGTCCAGCATCATCACTCGGCCGAGCCGGGCGTTCTCGAAAATGATGAGATGCTGGTGCCCGGTCTTGTCCTCGAACAGGACTTTTTCGACGGCGAGACGCTGGCCCCAATGCGTATACAGCGTTTCCTCGATCCAGCGGGTCATGGTGTACTCCGGCCTGTACAGTGCGGGTGCAAAGCGCGCGAGGTATCGACTGTTGCGCTGGGCTCGGAATTGCTATACATGTATAGCAAAGGAGAATGCAATGCTTGCAATCAGACTTCCCGCCGAGCTCGAGGCGCGGTTGGAGCGGCTGGCCAAGCAGACTGGCCGGACGAAGACGTTTTACGCACGCGAAGCCATCCTCAACTACCTCGAGGACCTGGAGGACGCTTATGACGCGGAAAAGGCCATAGACGAGTTCGAAAAGAGCGGCGAGAAGGCTATCCCGCTGTCCGAGGTCATGAAGATCTATGGCCTGGACGATTGAGTTCGCGCCTGAGGCGGAGCGGACACTCGCCAAGCTTGACCGGCAGGTGGCCAGGCGCATCGTCCGGTTCATGAACGAGCGGGTGGCGCCGCTCGAAGACCCACGGAGAATCGGTACGGCGTTACAGGGCCAGAAGCAATCTGGGCTGTGGCGCTACCGCGTCGGTGACTACCGTGTGCTCGCACAACTCTTCCACGACCGTGTCATCGTTCGAGTGGTCAAGGTCGGGCACAGGCGCGACGTGTACAAATGAAAGACGGGGCGAGCGCTTGTCGCACCCGCCCTTCGAACCGTCATGCTGCCTTCAACGGCGCCGCGTGGGCGTCATTAGCGGCTGCGGACCAATCGAGTGTGGTCAGCTCTTCGCCGCGGCGGTGGGTTTTCACCACCACCTGTTCGGCCTGGAAGGCCGCTTTCAATACCGCAACGCCAAGTTCGGGCCGGCTCTCTCCACACATGAAGATGTCCAGCGCCGCGTAATTGGCTTCCGGCCAGCTATGAATGCTGATGTGACTTTCACTCAGCACCGCCACACCGCTCACCCCGCCATTGGGGGTAAAGTGGTGCAGATGGATATGCAGCAACGTAGCTCCGGCAACCTCCACGACCTTCTTCAAGGTCGCTTCGATATGCGCCAGATCGTCAAGACGACGGGCTCCAAAGAGGTCCACCAACAGGTGGTTCCCGGCATAACGAACGCCGTCGCGCTCGATGAAGTAGTCCTTGCGATCGTTAAGCGCTACGTCTGCGCGTGATCCATGATCTTCCTTTTGGGCGGTGCTTGAACCAAGTTCCAAGTCCATCCCCAATTGGAAGAGGGCGTCATGGTTTGCCATGTGGCGACCTCCCCAACCAGCAGATGTGCGCCAGGACGACCCCAGCGCAACGAGGGGGGTGATATGGTGTGGAACGGCGTCAACATCAAGGAGAATGTTGTTGCAGCGTCAAAATAGTGCCACCGCGCGTTAACGCGATTTTAAGGCTCGGCGGAACGACGTCCGGCAATTTCATCCGCCGTCGAACTGACGACGCGGAGGGCGTTTCGACGTGGCTATGATTTAGGGACATACTTGCGCCAGTTGTGCGCTTCCTTGAACCCGAGTACCTCGCGCGCCTTGCTGTTCGAGAGCGGCCCTTCCCATTCGCCCATCTCGCGCGTCACCGGCGTGTTCGGGCAATATTTGGCCAGGAACTGCTTGGTCGGGACGTTCATCGTGATCGTATCGTTTACGGCGTTGAAGACCTGGAAGCCGAGGCCGTCTTTCTGAATGCAGCAATGCACGATCTCGCCCAGGTCGCGGGCGTCGATATAGCTCCAGGCGTTGCGCTTGCGGCTCATGGGGTTGGCGATGTAGCCAGGGAAGCGGTCGTACTCATGCGGCTCGATGACATTGCCGATGCGCAGGGCATAGATGTCGGCCTGGTAGCGCATGGCGAAGGCGCGCGCGGTCTTCTCGTTGACCACCTTCGACAGGCCGTAGCTGTCCATCGGATCAACGTCGTAGTCTTCTTCGAGCGGGAAGGAGTGATAGTCCTTGTCGCCCTCGGCAAAGCACACGCCATAGGTGGTCTCGCTGGAGGCGATGATGACTTTGCGCACGCCGAGTTTCATGGCCGCTTCCAGCACATTGTAGGTGCTCATCACATTGGCGCGGTAGGTGGCATTGTCGGGCTCCTGCAAAATGCGCGGAATGGCAGCGAAGTGCACCACGGCGTCGGGCGCGGCGGGCGGCTTTCCGAGGTCATAGCCGCCGTAGCCGAAATGTGTGGTCAGCGCATTAAACGCCTGACCGCTCTCGGTGAGATCGGCGGTCAGCGTATAGACGCCGGGGCAATCGAGCGGTTTCAGGTCGATGTTGAGGATCTGGTATCCCTTGGCGAGCAGATGCGGCACGGCGTGCTTGCCGGCCTTGCCGCTGCCGCCGGTGAAGACGATGCGCTTGGTCATGGGTGGGCCTTCCTTGAGTGCTGGTTCGCGCTAGAGAAAGCCAAGCGCGCGCTGGGTTTTCTTCGCTAGCCCACTTGCAACAATCTTGTGCGACTGTCGAAGATAATCTTTCAGCTCGCTGTCGCTCAGTCCGGGCTTGGCGTAGTGCTGGATCCACGTCATGCCGCGCGAGGCGAGATAGGGGGCGGGGCGCAGGCCGGGCTGGTCCTTGAGCAATTCGTAGGACATCGCGCTGACCTTGAATGTCACCGCCGGAATGGCCTCATCCGAGCCACCTATAGCGAACACCTTCCCGCCCACCTTCCAGACATGCGCGCCGCCCCATTGCACCACATGGGTGGTCGCGGGCAGCCCCTGGCAAAAGGCGTTGTACTGATCGCGCGTCATCCTTTTGCGTTGATCTCGATGATGTTCAAGTCCGGATCGAGAACATAGGCCTGCGGGAATTTGGCCGGGCTGTCCCTGACGATGTGGAGGCGCATC
>JAYUAJ010000199.1:0-11175 GCA_043741375.1 Hyphomicrobiaceae bacterium
ATCCTCGCCAGCGCCGAAGCGCAGGCCTTCGCCGCTTCGCTGGCGAGCAAATACGGCATCTCGCAACAGGCCGCGACCAGCGCCATGGCGAGCCTGCTGCCGGCCATGATCGGCGGACTGGAGGCGAACACCCTGTCGCGCGACGGTATCGCCGGGCTGATGACCGCGCTATCGTCAGGCCACCACTACAACGTCATCGCCAACCCCGGCGCCATCGGCGCGCCCGATACGGTGGCTGACGGCAATGCCGTGATCGGCCATCTGCTGGGTCCGGGCGGGGTGCCGCAAGCAGCGCTGCAGACCGCGGCCAGCAAGGCGGGCGTGCCCTTGACCGCGATGAGCGGAATCGCGCCGATGATCGCGGTGTTTCTGCTCGGCTGGCTGTTCAAGAATGCGGGCGGCATGTTGGGCAACGTCTTGAGCGGAGCGTTGGGCTCGGCCATGGGAGGCGGAGGCGGGATGTCCATGCCGCAGATGCCCAACATGGGCGGCCCCGGGAGCGGCGGCGGCATCGCGTTCCCGAAATCGGGCGGAGGCGGATCGTTATCGCTGCCCGATATCCGCAATTTCGACACCTCACGCAACAATCCCTACGGCAACATCGCCAACAGCATCAATCAGGGCGGATCATCGGGCGGAACGGTGGCCGGCGGCATCCGGGATATTCTCGGCAGCCTGTTGGGTTTCGGCTCGTCCAAGGGCTGGATGGGCTGGATTATCAAGTTTCTGGTGCTGCGCTTTGGCTGGACCATCTTGCGCAGCGTGCTACGCGGCGTCATCGGCGGGCGTTGATCGGTAGGCCCCGGGCGAGCGGCGCGAGCTTCCTCTCCCCGTACTTACGGGGAGAGGAGACCGTCCCTCGCAGGCGACCTTTGGGAGCCACGAGCTGGGCGGTCGGTGAGGGGCAGCCGTTTGCCCCGGCCTTGATGAGACAAGGACGGAGCGAGTTCCTGCCCCTCACCGACCGCGTGGCTCTTGCCGCCGAAGTGGCGGCTGCGAGGCACCGCCGTACCTCTCCCCGCAAAGAGGCGGGGAGAGGTACGGCGGTGCGCTACGCGGCGTCATCAGCGGGCGTTGATCGGTAGGCTGTTAATACGCGCGCCTTGAAGTCCTGGAACCTTCCGTCGGCGATGGCGGTGCGGATGCCCGCCATCAGCGATTGATAGAAGGCGATGTTGTGCCAGGTGAGCAGCATCGCCCCGAGCATTTCCTCCGAACGCACCAGATGGTGCAGATAAGCGCGGGAATAGTCACGCGACGGGGGCGCATCAAGGCCAGGATCGAGAGGGTGCGGATCTTCCGTATGCTTGGCGTTCTTCAGGTTCAGCTTGCCGTTCCAGGTGTAGGCGAGGCCATGCCGGCCAGCGCGGGTCGGCATGACGCAGTCGAACATATCCACGCCGCGCTCCACCGAGAGCAGGATATCCTGCGGCGTGCCGACGCCCATCAGGTAGCGCGGCTTGGTCGCCGGCAGCGCGGGCATGGTGGCCGAGATGGTCTCCAGCATGACGGCTTGCGGCTCGCCCACGGCCAGGCCACCGATCGAATAGCCTTCGCAGTCCATGGCCGCGAGCGACTTGGCCGAACGCTGCCGCAGCTCCGGATCAACGCCGCCCTGCACGATGCCGAACATGGCCTGGCCGGGTTTGCTCATGCTCTTGAAGGCAGCGCGTGAGCGTTCGGCCCAGCGCAGCGACAGCTCCATGGCCCGTTCGGTTTCGTCGCGGCTGGCGGGCAATGCGACGCATTCATCGAGTTGCATCTGGATGTCGGAGCCCAGCAGGCATTGGATTTCGATCGAGCGCTCAGGGCTCATCTCATGGCGCGAGCCGTCGATGTGCGATTGAAAGACCACGCCCTTTTCGCTCATGGTGCGGAGCTTTGCCAGCGACATGACCTGGAAACCGCCTGAGTCTGTCAGGATCGGGCCGGACCAGTTCATGAACGTGTGCAGGCCGCCGAGCCGCGCGATCCGTTCGGCGCCCGGGCGGAGCATCAGGTGATAGGTGTTGCCGAGCAGGATGTCGGCGCCGGACTGCTTCACATGCTCGGTGAACATGGCTTTTACGGTGGCCGCGGTGCCAACCGGCATAAAGGCGGGTGTGCGGATTTTGCCACGCGGGGTGGTGACCTCGCCGAGGCGGGCCGCGCCGTCGGTGGCTAATAGAGTGTAGGCGAAGGGTTCGGTCATGTGGTGGGGAGGGCCGGATGGAGCAGGGACGCGTCCCCGTAGGAGTAGAAGCGGTAGTCGCAGCTGATAGCATGGGCATAGGCCGCTTGCATGGTTTCGAGGCCCGAGAAGGCAGCGACCAGCATGAACAGCGTCGAGCGCGGCAGGTGGAAGTTGGTCATCAGGAGGTCCACCGCGCGAAAGCGATAGCCGGGCGTGATGAAGATGGCGGTGTCGCCCGAGAAGGGTTGCAGCTCGCCCGAGGCCGCGGCGCTTTCGAGCAGCCGCAGCGAGGTCGTGCCGACGGCGACGATGCGGCCGCCTTTTCCGCGCGCAGCCTTCAACGCGGCGACGGAGTCGGCAGAGACTTCGCCCCATTCAGCGTGCATTTTATGCGACGCCAGATCGTCGGTCTTCACCGGCAGGAACGTTCCAGCGCCGACGTGCAGCGTGACAAAATGCTGGGAGACGCCACGCTTTGTCAGGGCCTCCAGCAGCTCCGGCGTGAAATGCAAGCCTGCGGTCGGCGCAGCAACCGCACCCTCGTTGCGAGCGTACACGGTCTGATAATCCAGCGCGTCCTGCGGACTGAGCGGACGCTTGCCGGCGATATAGGGCGGCAGCGGAATTTTTCCGCTTGCGGCAATGGCGCTATCGAGGTCCGGCCCCGAAAGATCGAACGCGAACTCAATTTCCCCAGCGTCGCCGCGCGCCATCACCGTGGCGTCGAGCGTGCCCAACAGACACATTTCGCCCGTCCCGCCGAACTGGATGCGATCGCCCACCGCCAGCCGCTTGGCCGGCCGGGCCAGCGCCTGCCAGCGACTGGCCGAAAGCCGCTTGATCAGCGTCGCCGCAATATGCGCCACCGCCTCGCCCCGCTGGCGCGTGCCAGAAAGCTCGGCGTGGAGCACGCGTGTGTCGTTGAACACCAGTGCATCGCCGGGTTGCAGCAGCTGCGGCAGGTCGCGGACGATATGATCCGTCAGCGGAGCGCCAGGGCGAACCTGGAGCAGCCGCGCGCTATCGCGTGGGGCAACCGGGTGAAGCGCGATGCGCTCGTCGGGTAGTGCGAAATCGAATTGGCCGGTACGCATCTAAAAGTCCAATCTCCGGCCACGAAGGTGCCCTCACCGACCGCCCAGCTCTCGGCTCCCAAGAGGTCGCCTGCGAGGGGCGGTCTCCTCTCCCCGTGAAAAACGGGGAGAGGTAAGATCGTGCCCAAACCTCGCTGCTCACGCCTTCAACAGCACATGCTTTTTCTTGCCCAACGACAGTTTCACCACGCCCTCGGCGCCCGCATCCTTCATCGACAGCACGGCCTTTTCGTCCGTCACCGGCGCATCGTTCACGCGCAGGCCGCTGGCTTTGATTTGCCGCCGGGCCTCGCTGTTGGACGCCACCAGCCCAGCGGTCACGAACGCTGTCAGTACACCGACGCCAGCCGCCAGCTCCGGCATCACAACCGTCGGCAACCCTGGCGCGACGCCGCCCTGTTCGAACGTCGTCTTCGCTGCCGCCGCTGCATCGTCTGCCGCTTGACGGCCGTGCAGCATGGCGGTCGCCTCGTTGGCCAGCACCTTCTTGGCCTCGTTGATCTCGGCCCCGGCCAGCGCCGCCAGCCGCGCAACCTCCGGCAACGGAAGCTCCGTGAACAGTTTTAGGAACCGCCCGACGTCGGCGTCCTCGGTATTGCGCCAGAACTGCCAGTACTCGTAAGGCGCCAACATCTCAGCGTTCAGCCAAACGGCGCCCGCGGCAGTTTTTCCCATCTTCGCCCCGCCCGCCGTCGTCAAAAGCGGTGTGGTCAGCGCGAAGGCGTCCTTGGCGTCCACCCGGCGCACCAGTTCAACGCCGTTGATAATGTTGCCCCACTGGTCAGAGCCGCCCATCTGCAGCTGGCAGCCCTGGCGCCGGTTCAGCTCCAGAAAGTCATAAGCCTGCAGGATCATGTAGTTGAACTCGAGGAACGAGAAGGACTGTTCGCGCTCCAGCCGCAATTTCACGCTGTCGAACGTCAGCATGCGGTTGACCGAGAAGTGCCTTCCATAATCGCGCAGAAAATCGATGTAGGCGAGCTTGCTAAGCCAGTCGTCGTTGTTGACCATCACGGCGTCTTTTGAGCCTGGCACGCCAAACGTGATGAACTTGCCGAAGACATTCTTGATGCCAGCCATATTGGCCGCGATGTCCTCGGCCGACAGCAGTTTGCGCGACTCATCCTTGCCGGTTGGGTCGCCGACCTTGGTGGTTCCCCCGCCCATCAGCGCGATCGGCCGCCCGCCGCTCTTTTGCAGCCAGCGCAACAGCATGATCTGGACTAAGGACCCCACATGCAGCGAGGGCGCAGTGCAGTCGAATCCGATATAGGCTGTCAACCCTGGCTTGGCGGCGGCCGCATCCAGCTCGGCCTCATGCGAGATCTGGTGGATAAAGCCACGCTCGGAGAGCGTGGTCAGAAATTCGGACTTAAATTTAGCCATCGGTAGACGCTCTTCTCTCGTTTGATTCGCGCTTTAGCATGGGAGTGCCCCGTGACCAAACCCCTTCGCAGCAAGCTTCGGGCGCTCGGCCTGATGAGCGGCACCAGCATGGACGGCATCAATGTGGCGCTGATCACCACCGATGGCCAGGCGTCCCTGACGCGCGGGGCGAGCGCGTCCTTTGCCTATCCGGCGGATTTCCAAGCCCGGCTGCGCCAAGGGCTGGAGGACGTCAAGGCCATGCTGGAGGGCAACGAGCGCCCCGGCGCCCTCGCCGATCTGGAACGCGACTTGACCGAGCGCCACGCCGAGGCAGTGCGCGCCTTCCTGGCCGCGCAAGGCATCGCGCCCGCAGCCATCGACGTCATCGGCTTTCACGGCCAAACAGTCCTGCACAGGCCAGAATCGCAATTGACGGTGCAGCTGGGCGATGGGCAGCTTTTGGCTGAGCTAACCGGCATTGACGTGGTCTTCGACATGCGCGCGGCCGATGTGGCGGCGGGCGGCCAGGGCGCGCCGCTGGTGCCGGTCTACCATCACGCGCTGGCGGCCGAGCGCGCGGAGCGGCCGATCGCCTTTCTCAACATCGGCGGCGTCGCCAATGTCACGTGGATTGGGGCCGCCAATGAGCTTGGGGATGAGCTGATCGCCTTCGATACCGGCCCCGGTAACGCCCTGATCGACGACTGGGTGCGCGCCAAGTCGGGCGAGTCCTGGGATGAGGGCGGGCGCCTGGCTGCGGCGGGCCGGCTGGACGACGCCGCGCTGGCCCACCTCCTAGCCGCGCCGTTCTTTGCGGCCCCGCCGCCAAAATCGCTTGACCGCAACGCCTTCGATGCGAGCGCGCTCCAGCACTTGTCGCCAGCAGACGGCGCCGCGACGCTGACGGCGTTCACTGCTGCGGCAGTCAGCAAGGCGGCGGCGCTCTTTCCAGCCCCCGCGCAGCTCTGGATCGTGAGCGGGGGCGGGGCCAAAAACCTCACGATGATGGCCATGCTCGGCAAAGTCCTCGCGGCTCCTGTTATCACCGCCGACTCTATCGGCCTCAGCAGCGCCAGCGTGGAGGCGGAGGCATGGGCCTACCTCGCGGTACGTTCGCTGCGCGGCCTGCCCCTCAGCTTTCCAAAGACAACCGGCGCGCCAGCCCCTATCACCGGCGGGGTTTTGGCGCGGGGGAAGGCATGAGTGGGCGGACGATCGACGCGGTAATTTTCGACATCGGAAAAGTGCTGATCCGTTGGGAGCCTGAAAGGCTTTACCGGACGATGTTCCGCTCGGAGGCCGAGATCGCGGCGTTCCTGGACGAGACGGGACTACTCGCCCGCAACATCGAGTTCGACCGGGGCGAACCGTTTTCTTCGGGACTTGCCGATCTGGCGAGACGTTTTCCGCATTACGCAGAGGCCCTTTTTGCCTTCGATGAGCGATGGATCGAGACCATCGGTGGAGAAATTCCTGAATCCGTGCGCATTCTCGGGGCCTTAAGAAAAGCGCGCGTGCCGAATTTCGCCATCACGAATTTTGCACGCGAAAAATTCGATGTGGTGCTGCCCGTCCACCCAATGCTCGGCAAGTTCGACGACATCGTCGTTTCGGCCGACGTGCGGGTGATCAAGCCCGACCCGGCAATTTTCCGGCTGTTGATCGAACGCCAAAAACTCGATCCGGCGCGCACACTGTTCATCGACGACAGCGCCAAAAATGTT
The DNA here is from genome assembly GCA_043741375.1 of Hyphomicrobiaceae bacterium. Lineage (GTDB taxonomy): Bacteria > Pseudomonadota > Alphaproteobacteria > Rhizobiales > Hyphomicrobiaceae > JANYHF01. The sequence goes on from JAYUAJ010000199.1 coordinate 6,360, forward strand.
GCGGCGGCGCGCGACCTCGGGTTGGCGACGCATATGTTTGTTGAGGCCAACGTTGGCGCCCTGACCCGCGATTGCGCCGCCTACGGATTGCCGGTAAGCTGAGCGCCCCCGCGTAGCCCAAGCGACGGATGTCGCCGCCCTTAGGACTAACGGACTTCGATTGCGCTCAAGGCACATCACGGCGTGGCGATCAACCGAACGCGAGGAAGATGAATATGCACAGCAATTCTCCAAAATCTGGCCTCATCGGCTGGGTGACCGACGACGAGGCGCGCGCCCCTATGGCGTCCGATCCTGATGCAACGCCGATGTTAACAACCGACCCACCGGTGCAATGGTTCCGGCCGCCCATTGTCCGCAACTTGCGTCGCAAGCTGAGACTGACCCAGCAGATTCGCTGACCGCTACGGCATCCCGGTCTCGGTCGTCAGGGATTGGGAGATGCATCGCTCAAAACCAACCGCAACCGCATTGAGCTATTTGCATGGTATCGCCAAGGAGCCCGAGCAGGTGGCCGCCGCCGTTGCCGAGGCCAAGCTGCCCCAGGCGGCGGAATAGGGTCCCTCTGCTGAGGGGCAGCTTGTAGGGTGCGTCAGGCGTAGCGGCAACGCACCGTTCGCACGAGCCTGCAGTGCAATACGCTCTCGCTATTGCACCCTACGCCCACCGCCTTTGGTGATCAGCTCCCCACGCCAACCCCGCCAGGCTGGCGGCAAAAACACCCAGCGCCGCCGCGGTTTGCTTCACGTCGTGGACGCGGATGATCTGCACGCCCTGGGCAGCGGCGGCCAACGCGGCACCGACCGAGCCGGCCACCCGCGCGGCCGCTTCTGGCTGGTTGGTCAGGGTGCCGATGAAGCGTTTGCGCGAGGCGCCCAGCAGCACGGGACAGCCCAGGCCATGGAACAGCGCCAGCGAGCCCATCAGCTGCAGATTGTGCTCCAGCGTTTTGCCAAAGCCAATGCCGGGGTCGATGATGATCCGCTCGCGCACGATGCCGGCGTTGGTCAGCGCCACAACGCGGCCCGCCAGGTAGTCGTAGATGTCGGTCGGCGCATCATCGTAGCGCGGATCGGTCTGCATGGCTTTGGGATCGCCCAGCGCGTGCATCAGCACGATGGGGACGCCCGCATCCACCGCCACCTCGATCATGGCGGGATCGTGCGTCATGGCGGTGATGTCGTTGATGATGTGGGCGCCGGCTGCAAGCGCCTGCCGAGCCACATAGGCCTTGCGGGTATCGATCGAGATCAACGCCTCGGTGCGCGACGTCAGCGCCTCGATGACCGGCAGCACGCGCGCGAGTTCCTCGGCCAGCGGGACGGGGTCGGAGCCCGGGCGGGTCGATTCCCCGCCGATATCCAGGATCGCGGCACCCTCCTCGGCCAGGCGCAAGGCGTGCTCGATAGCCGCCGCCGATGAGGAAAATTGTCCGCCGTCGGAGAAACTATCCGGGGTGACGTTGACGATACCCATCAGCTGCGGGCGGTCCATGCGCAGCCCGGCAATCCGGCGGCGCGGGCTGGTGAGACGGTCGAGGATGGTGTGCATGGGCAAGAGCGCCGGGTTGACGTCGCTGTCCCAGAGGTCGCTGAGCGGGCGCTGGCGGCGCGTAACGGCCGAACCCTTGCGGGTGATCAGTTCAATCGCGGTGAAGTCGTAGGGGCCGTCGCCGCACAGCGGCAGCGTGCCGGGATAACCGCCGTCATCGGGCGTGGGGTTGCGGGTGGCGGGCGTGGCCGGGACAAGGCCGCACGGGCGCAGATAGCTGCGCGTGCCTGGTGGCGTATCGTCCATAGCGCTCACCATGCCAATTCGGCCGCCGCCGCCACGGGACGCTCGGGCCGGCCGGCGAAGAGTTTACTGACCGAGGCTGCATCCAAAGCGTTGCCCGCTCCAAGATGAATGCCCGAGGCGACATAGAGCATCGCAATCCCGAACCCATGCGCGCCGCGAATATCGGTATCCATGCCATCGCCGATAGCGAGAATCTCGCGCCTGCCGACCGTTCGACCACAGATGATCCCGGTACGCTCTAGCGCTTCGGCATAGATCGGGGGATGCGGTTTTCCGGCATAGGCGACCTCGCCGCCGAGGGCCTCATAGGCTTGGCCGATGGCTCCGGCGCAATAACAGATCTCGTTGCCGCGTTCGATGATGAGGTCGGGATTGGCGCAGATCATCGGCAGGCCACGGGCTTTCAGGCGGGCCAATTGACCGGCATAGGCTGCGGGGGTTTCGTGCATGTCGTCGATCATGCCGGTGCAGACGGCGGCTTCGGCGTCCGCCTCCGGCACCAGGCGCGCGTCGAGCCCGGCGAACAGGGAACGGTCTCTCTCTGGGCCGATGTGGAGGAGGCCCTTGCCGGCGTAGCCGCGGATCAACCAGCGTGTTACGTCGCCCGAGGTCACGATGGCATCGTAGGCGGCCGGCCCGATGCCGAGCCGGGCGATCTGGCGTTCGACATCGTCGTGAGGGCGCGGGGCGTTGGTTAACAGGATCACGCGTCCGCCGCCCGCCCGAAACTGGGTTAACGCGCGGACGGCGGGAGCGAACGCGGCCACGCCATTGTGCAGCACCCCCCATATGTCGCAAAACCAGACCGGGTAGCGGCTGGCCAGATGCTGCGCGCCGGGAACGATATCGATTGCGGACATAACGCTACTCATGGACGACGATAACAGGGTTGTACGCGACAGTGTACGACAAAACCCGCGTCATCCGTCGCGTCGAAATGCGCCCCAATGGTGGCCCGGTTAACCTTAGTGTCCGGTCGCGCCGATGGGCCTCCCACCCCAACCCTCCCCCTTGAGGCGAAGGGTTAGAGTGGGGGGACGGAAGTTTCCGAAATTAATCCTAAGCCACCCGTGTCAGGCCACCCTGCACCACATCGTTTCGCAGCGGCTTGGCCTGCGAGAACAGCGATCCCTGTCCCAGCACAAGTCCGAACTCCTGGCCAAGCCGGGCATGGTCATCGGTTGTAACACCCGTAAGGATGGTCTCGATCGCCCCGCGCCGCAATTCACCCACCGCGGAAGGATTGCCCTCGGCCGCCAAAAGCGCCGCCGAGATGCGGACAAACCCGATATGGCGCACCGTCAATTCCTCGACCTCCAGCCCCAGCGTATCTGCCGACCCGAGCGCGAAGCGGAACCCGGCGCGCGCCAACAGATCCATGTTCTCGCGCTCGGCGCCGTCGCCCTGCTCGATCTCGGCCTGGTCGACCTCGAAGATCATCAGGTCGGTAAGCAGCGGATCGGCCTGCATATCGGTCAGCAGCCGCTGCAGGAAGGCGCGGTCGCGGATGGCGGCGGACGACAGCCGCACGATCATGGCGCGCGCCCGGCCCTTATCGGACAGTTTGCGCTGGATGGCGCAGCAGCGCAGAATGGCCGCGCGCTCAATGGCCAGCGCCTGCCCCAGGGCGGTCGCGGCGGGCAGATAGTCAGCCGGGCTGAGCACCTTGCCCTTGGCATCGACGATCTTGGGAAACACCTCATAGAGGCGGGCCTTGCGGTCCGAAAACGCCACCACGGGTTGCAGATAGATCTCGATCTCGCCCTCAACCGCCTTGCGAATGGCGACGGCGAGCGTGGATTCCTGCGCGGCCTGGGGCACCAGCGGCGGGGACGGCAGGCGCGGTGTCGGCGCGTTGGACTTCACGATCGGCAGCATTGGCGGCAGCACCGGGTCATGCGCGCGCAGCTCGTGCCCGGCCGACCCGCGATCCAGCTCTTCGGCGTACTGGCGCACCAGCGCGTCGACCGCGCCCGGCTCGGCCCAGCCGCTGGACTCTTCGGCCGGCAGGTCCGGCAGCTGATGGTTGATAGCCGCGCGAGCGTTCGGCCCGGCGCGGCGGGCGGCTGCAGGTTCGGCATCGCGCAAGGCCGCCGCGACCAGTGACAGCTGGCCGGCATGGTGGTCGGTGGCGTCGTCCAGATCCTCGGTTTCGAGTTCCGCCTCCGGCCGTTGCAGCATCGGCTCACGGCGCGCCGGCGGCCGGTCGGTGCGGATCGCTGGCGTTACGTCCGGGGCCGCCTTGGCAGCCGGGGCCGCAGCCGTCGTACCCGTATCCACAACCTGCTCAAGCGTGCGGATGCGCATCAGTTGCGCATGCATTATGGAAGCGACGACGAAGGCAACGGCCGCCGCACCGCCAGCCGGAATCATCGCCAAACCGGCCTGCAGATTGAGCCCAAATCCAAGCGCCACCGCAGCCGCAGCCATCGCCAATAGAACAATAACGTCCGAGGCGCCAAGGCCTCCGGACGGACGCGGCTGGAGCGCGGGCGTCGCCTTGGGCAAGGCAGCCTGATCCTGGAGTTTCTTGGACTTGCTCATGACGGTTCCTGCACGCTGTTTGCCTCACCAACGCACAACGAATCACTTACCCACCAGGATTCCATAAGTCAGGATCGCCGCAACGAGGCCGGGCGGACCTATCCTCAGCTTTCGGCACGGGGTTGAGGATTTCCAGTACCTATAGTGCCCGGCCCGCCACAGTGCTAAACAAGGCAGCACTTGGAGGTCCGCCGCAATCTCGCCGCCGCGCCCGCTAAAGCTTGCTTAACCGATTCGGCCAGAGTGTTGGGGCTCACCACCGCCCCACTTAGCGTATGGTAATGAGACCGATGTCGCCCCGTAAGATCACTGCCGGCTCCTTCGTCCAATCCCCCACCCATCCCGAGCTGGACGGGCAGCGGATATTCCTCACCGGCATTGCCGATAGCACCGGCGAGACCATCGCGCGTAGTTTTGCGCAACAGCACACGCGCCTCGTGTTGCATAGTCGGCAGGAACCGGCGCGCGCCACCGC
>JAYUAJ010000200.1:0-4829 GCA_043741375.1 Hyphomicrobiaceae bacterium
GAGGACGGCATTCAAGGCGTGCTGATCTATCTCGCCATCTATGTCGCCATGACGCTCGGCACCTTCGCCTGCATCCTAGCGATGCGCCGCAAGGGCGAATACATCGAGGACATCCATCAGCTGGCGGGACTGGGAAAGACCAACCTGCCGCTGGCCGCCGCGCTCGCAGCGCTCATGTTCTCGCTCGCCGGCATTCCGCCGCTGGCTGGTTTCTGGGCCAAGTGGTTCGTGTTTCTGCCCGCCATCCGCGCCGGCATGTACCCACTGGCCGTCGTCGGCGTGCTCACTAGCGTCATCGGCGCCTACTACTATTTGCGCATTATCAAGCTCATGTTCTTTGACGACTCCGTCGCAAAATTCGATCCGATGCCCGGCGTGGTCCGGCTGGTGCTTGGCGTGTTTGCAGCTTTCATCTTGCTGTTTTCATTCTATCCAGCCCCCCTTGTCGCCGCCGCGACGCGCGCGGCGCACGCGCTGTTTTGATGATGACCGAACCGGCGCTCGAATGGCTTGGCAACGTTGGTTCGACGAATGAAGAAGCGATGGCTCGCGCGAAGGCCGGAGCCACCGGCCCGCTCTGGATCGCCGCCGACCAGCAGACGGGCGGACGCGGCCGCAGCGGGCGCAGCTGGGCCTCGGAGCCAGGCAACCTCTACAACTCGTTGCTTTTCACGATCGACAAGCCGCCCATGGTGCTGGCGCAACTCTCGCTGGTCGCGGGCGTCGCCGTGCACGAGGCGATCTCTGAGCTGGCGCCGCAACTGGCGCCCGTTCTCAAATGGCCCAACGATGTGCTGATCGATGGCGCGAAAATCTGCGGAATCCTGATCGAAAGCCAACTCAATCCCTCGGGGGGCGGCCACACTGTCGTCGTCGGCGTCGGCATCAATCTCGCGCATCATCCTGACCTTCCAGACCGGAAAGCGACCTCGCTGGCGGCCCATGGCGTTGGCGTTTCGCCCCGCGACGCCTGGAGCGTTCTTTCAGGAACATTTGCCAAATCGCTTGACCTGTGGTCGGAAGGTGACGGATTTTCCGCGATCCGCCAGAATTGGCAGGGTCGAGCAGTCAAGATCGGGACCATGGTTTCGGTGAAGACCAAGGATGATGTTTGGTCCGGCTGCTTTGACGGTCTCGACAGCGATGGCGCGATGGTCCTCAAGTTTGCCGGCGGCGAACGCCGGCGCATCACGTTTGGCGACGTTCATATTGGCGCCCCGCCCCCTGCGGGCGCCGCATAGGATTTTTGGAGATCGCATGGCAGCCCGCAAGGCGAAGGGTTCAACGGAACCGGAATTGGTGTTCGTGCCGCTGGGCGGCATCGGCGAAATCGGCATGAACTGCTATCTGTATGGCTATGGCCCGTCCGACAACCGCCGATGGCTGATGGTCGATCTTGGCATCACGTTCCCCGGCGATATGGAGCCGGGCGTAGATGTCATCATGCCGGATCTCGCCTTCATCCTGGAAGAGCGCAAACAGCTCGATGGCCTGATCTTGACCCATGGGCATGAGGACCACCTCGGCGCCATTATCGATTTGTGGCCGGACTTGAAGTGCCCGATTTACGCAACGCCCTTCACGGCCGGGCTGCTCAAAGCTAAGGTCTCCGAAGAGCGGCCTGGCTCCAAGCTGCCCATCAAAGAGGTGCCGCTGAAGGGCCGCATCCCGATTGGCCCCTTCGATATCGAACTCGTCAACGTCGCCCACTCCATACCGGAATCCAACGCGCTCGCCATCCGCACGCCGGCCGGGCTCGTTCTGCACACCGCCGATTGGAAGATCGATCCCACCCCGGTCTCGGGCGAGCCGACCGACGAGAAGCGCATTCGCGAACTTGGCGATGAAGGCGTCGATGTCCTCATTTGCGATTCCACCAACGCTTTGCGCGCCGGCATTTCACCGTCCGAGAGCGAGGTCGGCGACACCATCAGGCAGCTGATTATGGAGGCGCAGCAGTGCGTGGCGGTCACCACGTTCGCCTCCAACGTGGGCCGTGTGAAGTGTGTCGCCGAGGCTGCCGTGGCGGCGGGCCGCGAACTGGTCATCGCGGGACGCGCGCTGCACCGTGTGGTGGCCGTGGCGCAGGAGACGGGCTATCTCAGCCGCAAGCTGAAATTCCACGACCAGGACGCGTTCGGCAGCATACCGCGCAACAAGATCTGCGCGCTGCTCACTGGCAGCCAGGGCGAGCCGCGGGCGGCGCTGGCGCGGGTCGCCATGAAGGAGCATCCGGTTGTGAACTTGCAGCGCGGCGACACCGTGATCTTCTCCTCCCGCCCCATCCCGGGCAACGAAGAGGGGATTGGTCGCGTGCTGAACGGCCTCGCCGATCAGGGCGTGCGCGTCATAACGGATTCGGATTCGCTCGTGCACGTCACCGGCCATCCCCGGCGCGGCGAGCTGGAGCAGATGTACGCCTGGAGCCGCCCTAAGGTGCTGATCCCGATGCACGGCGAGGCGCGGCACCTGGAAGAGCAGGGCCGTTTCGCGCTCTCGAAGGGCGTGCCAAAAGTGGTGCAGACCCGCAACGGCGGTATGGTCCGCCTTGGCCCTGGCGAGGTGAAGGTGATCGACGACGTGCCGGTCGGACGGGTCTATCGCGACGGCAATCTCATCCTCGCGGCTGATGAAGGATCGGTGCGTGATCGCCGCAAACTCAGTTACGTTGGCCTCATCTGCATCTCCATCATCTTGGAGCGGGACGGGGAACTGGCGGCCGACCCTGAAATTCTCCTCGATGGCATCCCTTCCGCAGCTGGCAAATCGGGGTCCATGGAAGGGCTGGTGCTGGACGCCGTGGAGGGCGCCATCGAGAGCATCCCCAAGGGCAAGCGCAAGGACCCCGAGCGCATCCGCGAAGCCGTGAACAGGGCGGCGCGCGGTGCTATCAACGAGGCCTGGGGCAAGAAGCCGATCTGCAAGGTGTTGATGACGGTGCTGTAAGGTGATTGGCAAACTCAACCATGTCGCCATCGCCGTGCCGGACTTGGAAAAGGCGAGCGCGGTCTATCGCGGAGCGCTCGGCGTGGAGGTATCTGCCCCGGCCAGGCAGCCCGAACATGGGGTGACCACGGTCTTCATCACCTTGCCCAACACCAAATTGGAACTTCTTGAGCCGCTGGGTACAGCCTCGCCAATCCAAAAATTCCTGGATCGCAATCCCGATGGCGGCATGCACCATATCTGCTACGAGGTGCCCGATATCATCGCAGCGCGTGATAGGCTGATCGCATCTGGCGCGCGCGTCTTGGGTGACGGACAGCCGAAAGCTGGCGCGCATGGAAAACCCGTGCTGTTCCTGCATCCTAAGGATTTTTTCGGCACGCTTATCGAATTGGAGCAGAGTTGAGCGTCACCTTCGCCATCGCCGTGTATTTCGTCATCTGGTGGACCGTGCTGTTCGTCGCCCTGCCGTTCGCGGGGCGTTCACAGCAGGACGCGGGCACGCGCGTCCCCGGCACACCTGCTTCGGCGCCGGCCGCACCCAAGTTCCTGCGCGTCGTGTTGGTCACATCGCTGCTTGCCGCCGTACTGCTGGCGATGATCTACGCCTCCATCGAGTACAGCCTGTTGGACCGCCTTGGCCTGCCCGTCCGCACGCCTGCAGACCCGCCGACCGGCTGACAGACAACGAGATTCCCCCGCCATGCGGACCGTGCGCTGGACCTTTGTGATCGCCATCCTGCTCTGCCTGCTGCCCATCATCAGCACGGCGCTGGGCGAATTCGTCGCCAATGCGGCCGGTTGCCCCATTGTCGAGTTCGGTTTTGGAAAATGCCTGGTGCGCGGGCACGATATCAACGACGCGCTGGCCAGCTTGGAACTGATGACGCCGCTGTCGATCTGGGGCGTGCTGGCAGCGTTGGTTGCCGGACTCACCTGGGCCGTCTCAGAGATCGTTGCCGCGACGATCGGCCGGAGTTCGCGCCGGCTACGCTTCTAACTCCCAAGAAAAGCCCGAATTGGCGCGCGTTTCGACGGTATCGGGACTTCGGCATGCGCCCAGCCCCCGAATCAGTGATAATGCGCCATGCAAAACTCAGCCCTGAGCAGCGCTTCCGACCACGGCCCCACCGGGATGGACGACATCGCGGCGGCGCGCGCTGCGCTGGCCGGGATTGATTTCTTCCGCTCGGAACGCCCCGACGTCGTAAAAATCGGCCGGCTCGGAGGGCTCACCAACAGCGTCTACAGGGTCGACTGCAATGGTGACAGCTACGTGCTGCGGCTGGCTGGCGAGGGCACATCCGACTATATCGACCGCAAGTTCGAAGCCGTCGCCTTGCGCGAAACGTCGCGTATTGGAGTAAGCCCGCAACTGATTTTCTGCGATCCGGCAACTGGCACCGCCGTCACCGAATGGGCCCGCGCCCTGCCCATGACCGTGCAACTGTTCCGCTCCAATCCGGGCGCGCCGCGCCGTGCCGGCGAGGCGCTGCGGCGGCTCCATTCGAGCGACGCCAGGTTCGATTTCCAGTTCGATCTGTTCGGCATGCTGGACGAGTATCTCGGCGTGCTTGCCAAACAGCCGACGCAGCTTCCCCCAGGCCTGACCGACATGCTTGCGCTGGCCGACCAGCTGCGCCAAACGCTGGCTGGCCGCGCCATCCAGCAGGTTGCCTGCCACTGCGATCTGCTGCCGGATAACTTCCTCGACACCGGTTCGCGCATGTACCTGGTCGACTGGGAGTTTTCGGGCATGAACGATCCGATGTGGGACCTGGGCGACGCCATCGTCGAATGCGGGCTGATGCCGAAGGAGGAACGCGAGCTGATCGCGGGCTATTTCGGCGGCGAACCCAAACCTGCCGAGCTGGGCCGCATTG
>JAYUAJ010000201.1:0-1967 GCA_043741375.1 Hyphomicrobiaceae bacterium
GCTTCAGTCCGAGTACCTCGCAATAGAAATGCTCCGCAGCCTTCAGGTCATGCGTCAGCACGCAGACATGGGCCAGTTGCGTCGCGCCTATTCCCATCATGGTCCTTGCTCCCTAAAAAGTCCGGCCCTTGGCCGTCAGCCAGGTCCGGATCAGCTCCTGATGCCGCTCACCCGAAAAGCTCGGAAAATATCCGCCATGCACCAGCCGCACCGGCAGCCGCAACAGCCGCTCCATGGAGGCGATGTAGTGTGCGGCATTGGAATGGATGGTCTCTTCGATCAGCGGACCATCATAGAAGATGTCGCCTGAGAACAGAATGCCGCTCGCTGCTTCCCACAAGGCGATGCCGCCGGGCGAATGGCCGGGCGTGTGCACCACCTCCAGCCGCCGGTCGCCGAGGTCGATGATGTCACCGTCGGCAAGGATGCGGGTCGCTGGTGCGGCCGTCACTGTGTAGGTCTCGCAAGTGAACGGAAGCGGCGGCAGGCTGGTGAAGATGCCGTCGGTCACATAAGGATCAATCAGCACATTGTCGCGCGTGGGATGCGCCAGGAACTCCGCCTCCGCCCCATGCACGGCGCGATCGGGAAACTCCGCATGCGCCCCGATGTGATCGTAGTGGGTGGGGCTGGCGACTGCGAGCAAGGGCCGCTCACTGACGATCGGCACGAACTCGCGCAATGACACCACGCCCATGCCACTGTCCACCAGCGCATCGCGGTCCCGCCCCCGGATGTGCCAGATGTTGCAGCGGAAGAACGGCACGATGTGCGGCTCGTAGATCCATGTCACGCCGTCGCCGACGGTGTGGGTTTCGTACCACTGATCGGCGGCCGCCCGGATCATTCCGCAACGTCAGCCCAGGCGCCGGACTTGGCCGAGCGCACGATGGCGTCGATCACGTACTCGATCTTCAGGCCATCCTCGAACGTTAGATACGGCTTTACCTCGCCCTTGATGGCCTTCAACAGATGCGCCAGCTCGATGGCCTTCAGGTCGATGAACCCCAGCTGGTGACCCGGCGCCGGGCAGAACCGCTCGTAGGGCGGGTGCTGTGGGCCCGTGAGAATGGTGCGGAAGCCGCGCGTCTCTCGCGGGCCGTCGGCGGTATAGAGTTGCAGTTCGTTCATGCGCTCCTGGTCGAACACCAGCATGCCCTTGTCGCCGTGCACTTCCAGCCGGATAACGCTCTTTCGGCCATGCGCGACGCGGCTGGACGCCAGGACCCCGCGCGCGCCATTGCGGAACCGCACCACCGCATGGGCGACGTCGTCGTTCTCCACCGCGCCGGTCTCGCCTGGCTTGTCCAGCAGCGGTCGCGTCGTGTGCACCGTATCGAGAATGGCCGAGAGCTTCGCAATCGGGCCGACCGCGTCGTACACCAGCGAGATCAGATGCGAGGTGATGTCGCCAAGCGTACCCAGGCCCGCGTCTTCCGCCTTCAGCCGCCAGCTCCAGGGCAGCGTTGGGTCGGCCATGTAGTCCTCATCCACGTTGCCGCGCACGTCGATCACCTTACCGATGACCCCATCGGCAATCAGCCGCTTCATGTTTTGCACGGCAGGGTTCTTGACGTAGTTGTAGCCCATCATGGTGACGAGCCCCTTGGCCTTGCGCGCGGCCGCCGTCATTTCCTCGGCGTGCTTGAGCGACAATGCCATCGGCTTTTCGCACCACACGTGCTTGCCCGCCTCCAGCGCCGCAATGGCGATCTGCTTGTGCGTGCCGTTCCAGGTGGCGATGGAAATCAACTGGATCGCCGGATCAGCGATCATCTCGCGCCAATGGGTGGTAGAACGCTCAAAGCCATATTCGGCTGCTTTCTGGGCCGCGACCTTGGCGTCGAGGTCGCACAGCAGCAGCCGTTTGGGTTGCGGTACGTCGCCGAAGATGGCCTTGACGCTGTTGTAGGCCAGCGCGTGCGCCTTGCCAATGAATCCCGTCCCGATGAGGCCGACGCCGATCG
>JAYUAJ010000202.1:0-11146 GCA_043741375.1 Hyphomicrobiaceae bacterium
CGGCCAGGACCGTTGGATCGCCTTCCGGGAACGCCTCAAAGCGGTCGGTTCGTTGCAGCACGGTCGCAGCGGCTGCGTAGTCTCCGGCCAACGGGGCGCCGGCCGGACAGTGGATCCACAACACCGGATTGCGGATGCCGGCATGCGCAGCGGCGAGCCTGATTTGCGGGCCGAGCGCCCAGCTCGATAGTTTCTGGCCGGCAGCACCCGGCACCATGACAGGGGAGAACACCCAGAACTGATTTTCGACGTTGACCAGGCCGTTGCCCAGGCTCTTCAGCTTGCGGCCGATACGCTGCAGGAACAGGCGATTGTCCTTGAGGCTCGGCATGCGCACGCCGAGCGAGTTGACGAACAGCACCGGCCAGCGCTGGGCCAGCCGACGCATGATCTGGAAGTCGAAGTGGCCACGGTTGTGATACCACCAGTCCTCGCCGCCGATGCAGATGATGCCGTCGAACGTACGGCGGGTTGCGGCCGGGCTGTCACGCTCGCGTGGCGGCATAGGTCCCCTCCATTGTGATCCGGTCAGGTGGCGCATCGCTTGCACCTTGTCCTTCGATGAACCCGCGAATCGCGGGCATCAGCGCTAGTCCGGCCAGAATGGTGGAGACCGCGAATACCATGGCGATCGGTAGGATGAGCCAAGCCGTCGAACTCACCGGCAGTATGGCCGCACAGGCAGCAGCGACGGCACCGGCAAGCAACGTGTACGACGCCCGGAGCAGTGTAATCCGCGCCACTCCTGGCACATCGCGCGCCATGCGGATCGCCACGTAGGCCAGCGACGCGATCTCACCAACGACACCAGCCGCGGCAACACCGGCCAGCCCAAAACCAGACTTGGCGGCCATCAGCGCAAGGCCGAGCGCCGAGGCCCGGATGATGCCGGCGGTCAGCAGTGGGCGCGTGTCTCCGAGTGCCATGAGCGCCATGCCAGGGACGGCCTGGATCATCCGCAGCGACCACATGGCGGCGAGCCAGCCGATGACAAGTGACAGGCCATGATATTGCGGCCCAAAAGCTAGCGGCAGGATGACGCCGCCGGCCAGCAGGAAAGCGACCAGATAGGCTGCGGCCGCAATGCTCGCGCCTTCGCACATCATGACGTAGTGGTGAAAGAAGGTCTTGGGACTATCGCGCTGCGCCGACAGCAACGGCAGCATCAGGGCATGGCCGACCTTGGCCGCGAGCAGGCCTGGCACCATCGCGATCATGAAGGCTGCCGAGTAACCGGCGAGCGCATCCATGCCAAGCAGGCGGCCGACGATGATGCGGTCGCCTTGATACACGATAACGAGCGGGAAAGCGCTCAGCCAGATCGGCCAACCGAACGCAAGCAGGCGTTTGACGAACTCGGCCTCGAGCCCGACGGCGTAGGGCCGCCTGCTCAACGCGTGGGCGGTAGCGACCGAGAGAGACGCCTGCAGAATGGCAATCCAGACCACCGTCAGATAGCCGCCCGTCAAGGCCAGGATCGGCACCGTTGCCGCCAGTGAGATCGCCTGCGGCACAACCTCGATCAGCAGATAGTTGCGGTTCTGCAGGGACCGTTGCTGCCGCCGCGAATCGAGATGCATGAACGACTTGATCAAAGGCACCAGCGCTGCCGCCTCGAAAGCCGCGCGCGCCTTCGGGATATCGAAGAACCCAACCACGACGCCGGCGGACAGGTAGAGCAATGCGCCCATAAACAGGCCGCGGACGAGGAGCGTCGCGTGGGCCGCGGCCATCAGCCGGGGATCGTCGCCGTCGTCGGCCTGCACGAGCAGCCGGTCGGTGCCCAGATCGCTCAGGGTTTCCAGCATCTGCAGCGCCAGCGTGATGGTGGCGGCAACGCCAAAATCGCCTTTCGACAACGAGTAACCGATGATCGAATTGCGCGCGAATGAGCATACCTGGGCGACGGCGAAGCCGGAAAACAGCATCGCGCCCTGACGGCCGAGCTGGCGCCTGAACCGCAGGCGGGAATTAGCTCCGGCCGCAGAGGATGATACTGGTTCCGAGATGTTCACGCTGATTTGCGCGTCCAACCGCTGGCTGAGGGCAGTCGCTTGGAGATGCGTGCAAGCGGGGGCCCGGCAACGCGGCCCAGCATGCGGCCAAGGCTGTCGCCGGCGAGGTTGATCAAACTGCAGGTCGTCTGCATGAAACGGGGGCGAAGGGCGTGGCTCCATTTGGCGCGGAACGCCTCTTCCATGACGCCGAACGAGGCACCCTTGATGCCGCCGCTCAGGTGCTCGAGATGGAAATCGATGACGTACGCCGCATGACCCAGAACATCGGCAACCAGGCACAGATCGGCGCCATAGAAATGGAAGCCTGACAGATCACGCGAGAACGACAGCCGCGCCGCGCGCTTTACGATCAGCAGGTTTTCATCGAGGCTCATCACCTTTGCAGGCAACGCGCCGACGTGGCGGTTGGCGCCGTGCGGATCGGTGATGCGAAGTGCCAGACGTCCAGCCGAGATGCCGCCGGCGTTGCCAGCGACCGCCCAGGTCGGATCGAGAGCCTCCAGCTCCTCCAGCCGTGCTTCGAGTTCGGCGCGGCCGTCATCGACGATGCGCACGTCCTGATGGCACAGAATGACGAATTCGCCGCGGGCTTCGGTGAGCAGCCGGTCGAGGCCACGATAGGCGCAGGTTTGTTGCGGCCCGGTATTGTCGACGAAGATATATTCGCAATCGCCGCGCTTGAAACCGCCTTCCTCGAACGAGGCGCGCATTTCGTCATAGTGCGTACGATTGTTGACGAGGGTTGCGATCGTGAAGCGCTTTTGCGCCGGCGTTGCGCTGGACGGCATGTTGTGGCGCGCATGCTCGAGGGCGTCGGTCATTCTCGCAATCTCATCCCGCGATGGCGCTTCGTCTAATGTCGAGCCTAAGTGCGTCATGGTTAACGGCCCGTTGACGCGCGTGCCGGAACGGGAATTTGATTATGCAACGGCGGGTATCCCGGAAGCCAAGCAGCCCGCTGGTCCCAGATCGCGCGCCAAGTGGCGGCCGCTTCCAGCCTGGCCGGGGTGGGCCGCACCCTAGAGAGGGCCGATAGCGCCAGCCAGCGGCTGAGCGGCCAGGCGGCCATCAGCACAAGCCCCAGCGGTTGAGACATGGGGTGCCAATGCCGGCGAATCAAGGTGGTTTTGGCCGCCAGCAGCTTGAGCATCTTGGCGGTGCGGGTGCGTTCCGAAGCGCCGCCCAAATGGACAATGGTCGCCGCCGGCGTCGTCATCGGCGCGGCACCGAGTTTTACGGCGCGCAAGCACAGATCGGCTTCCTCGCCATACATGAAGAAGGCTGGATCGAAGCCGCCGAGCGCCTCCCACAGCGCGCGCCGGATCAGCAGGAAGCAGCCTGAGACGATATCGACGTGGGCAACGGCATCGCGTTGCCCGCCACCGTAGGCCTCGCCGTTGAACAGGCGAGACCTGGGAAAGACGCCGGTCAATCCGGCGGCCCTGCAGGCCAGGTTCCACGGCGTCATGCGGCCCCAGCAGGACGACGGATTGAGTAAGCCATCGGCAAAAACCGTTCGGCCGCCCCAAATGCCGGCAGTTGGATTTGCGTGGGCAAATGCCACCAGCCGGTCGATGGCGCCATCGCGCACGACCGTATCCGGGTTGAGGAGCAGGATGAAGTCACCCTTGGCGGCTTTGGCTGCAAGGTTGTTGGCGCGGGCGAAACCTAGGTTCTGGATTGAGGCACTGAGTGCGCCGTTTGGCATGCGCGCCTTCAGCGCTTCGGCCGAGCCATCCGTCGAGGCGTTATCTACAACGTGAACTTCGTAGCGGCAGTCGCGGGTCTCGGCTGCGATCGAGTCGAGGCAGGCGAGCGTGAGATCGCGCGTGTTGTAACTCACGACGACAATCGATACGTCGATGGCCGCTGCAGGCTGCATTGGTTCCGGGTCCCCTTGCCGAGCCCTGAACACTAGTCGAGCAGACCTAAGCAGTTGTTAATTCTCAGCGGCGTTCACGCAGCCGGCGCTGGCGGTCTGTGCGTTCGCCGGGCCGGCACCCCGTTGGCCCAGCCATAGGCCAGCATGGTCATCAAGGCGGAGGCGGCGAAGAAGTAGACGCCCGGCAGCACGGTCGCTTCGGTGTAGCCGGAAGAATTCACGTAAAATATCATGAGTGCCAGCACCATGACATCGGTCATCGAGTAGCGGCCGAGCCATTCCATGGTCGAAATGCTCTTAGCGCGGAACTCAGGGTCGAGGTCGGGCGAGGTCACCAGCGTCAGCAAATAGAACAGCTTCAGGAACGGAAAGAAGATCGAGAACGCGAACAGCACCACGCAGAGGAAGAATTCCTGGTTCTTGTAGAGCGCCCAGATGATGGTCGCAATAGAGTGCTCGTTGGTCCACACGTAGACCGTCGTGAAGCGGATCACCGGCAGGATGACGCCAAGCGCGAAGAACACCGTTGCCAGGATGATCAGGAAGCTCAGGCCGAAGTTTCGGAATGCCGAGATTGGCGCGTCGGCTTCGGCTGGCTCCGGCATTGCAGCTTCGCCGCCGTCGGCTCTGAGCCAGGCGTAAGACAGGATCATCAACATGACGGCTGCGGTGAAGAAATAAACGCCGCTCAAACTCGCCGCATCGTAGATGCTCTGGCTCTTGATGAAGAAAATCGTCAGCGCCAGTACCAGCACATCGTGCATCGACCATTTGCCGAGCCATTCGAGCCGCCGCAAGCGCTTACCCTGTCGCCGGATTTCGAGATTCGGCAGAGTCGAAACCAGCAGCAGGTAGAGCAGCTTCAGAACCGGAAAAATGATCGAGAACACCAGGACCGTGATGCCGAGGAACAGCTGTCCGTCGCGGATCAGCGCCCGCACCGTCGAGATCAGCGAGTGCTCGGTCGACCAGAACACATACTTGGTCAGCTTGATGATCGGCAGATTGACGCCGAGCGCCAAGCAGACGCTGGCGCCGACGATGGCGAGGCTGAGCAGGAATCTGCGTCCGCCGAGCGTCATAGAGAGAAAACGCAGGGAGTAGTGAGTTGCGAATAGGGAGTAGAGACCTATTGCCTACTCACTATTCCCTACTCCCTGATCGTTTCACGCGTGGTGGCTGTGATTGGTGTGCGGGATGCCCTTGTCATGGATCAGCTGATGCAGCTCGCCCTGCTGGAACATCTCGCGGACGATATCGCAGCCGCCGACGAACTCGCCCTTCACATAAAGCTGTGGGATCGTCGGCCAATTGGTGAAGGTCTTGATGCCCTCGCGGATGCCCGCATCGTCGAGCACATTGACGTCCTTGAAGGGCACGCCGAGGTGGCCGAGCATCTGCGTGACCTGGGCCGAGAAGCCGCACTGCGGGAACTTCGACGTGCCCTTCATGAACAGCACCACGTCGTTGGTGGCGATGGTCTTGCGGATCCAATCGTGGACGGCGGTCTGGTCGGTCATGCTGCGAAATCCTGAGGTCGGTTGTGGCGGTGAACCCGGCATTGAGCCGGATGAAGTCTCAAAAATCGGCGTGAAGATGGCGCTCCGACGGGCTCTAAGTCAATCCTCAGGCGGCGTCTGGCGGCGCCGAGGTGGTCAGCGCCAGCGCATGCAACACGCCGCCCATGCGGCCGCCGAGCGCCTCGTACACCATTTGATGTTGTTGCACGCGCGATTTGCCGCGGAACGCCGGTGCGACAACGTGCGCGGCATAGTGGTCACCATCGCCGGCCAGGTCCTTGATGGCGATTTCGGCATCGGGGAACTTGGCGCGGATCAGTTTCTCGATCTCTGCTGCATCCATGGGCATTGGTGTTGAGGTCCTTCAGCGTGTCTCAGTCCCCCTGAATATAGGTGAGTTCGCTGCAGTTTGCACCCGGCTTGCACCTGGGAACAGCAAACCAATTTCCAAGAAAGACTTGCGCGGTCACGCTGAGCGTAGGGGGAAATCGGTGGACTGCCCCAGGCCACGTTCAGCCCGCTTTCTTTTTGTTGCTCAACCACTTGGTCCGCCCGAGGGCATTTTCGACGGCGCACATTTCGGCTTCCAATTTCGCCGCCAGCAGCAAACAATTGGGCAGCGGCTCCCCGATTTTTGCTTGTGCTTCGATTTTGTTCGCAAGACGTGCGAGTTCGTGCGCTCCGACGGTTGCGCTCGATGATTTGAGGCCGTGCGCCGCTGTTCCAATTTTGTCGTGATCACCCTCGACGATCGCCATCATGATTTGTCTGACGGTCTTCGGCGCTGTCGACAGGAAGAGTTCGGCCAGCCGGGCCGCCATGCCGGCTTGAAGGCATTCGAATTCATCCAGCGCTTTCAAGTCCAGGGTCTGTGCAATTGGCCCCTCGACAGATGATGATCCCGCTGTTGCAGGCCCGACATCCTCATCCGCGTCGGTTGCAAGACGGTTTGCCCAAATGTTCAAGACAGATGCAAGCTGCGTGGCCGTGAACGGCTTGCTCATGAAGTCGTCCATTTCAGCTGCCAGGCACATTGCGCGATCGCTCTCGTACGCGTTGGCCGTGACGGCAATGACCGGCGTACGTACCAGGCCGCGCTCCTGTTCGATTTCACGGATCTTGCGGCAAGCGGCAAGGCCATCCATGCCGGGCATCTGACAATCCATCAGCACGATGTCGAACGTTGCATTGCTGAATGCTTCCACGGCGGCGAGACCGTTCTCGGCGATGTGTCCAATGCAACCAAGGGCGTTCAAATATTCGCGGGCGACCTCCTGATTGACTGGATTATCTTCGGCGACCAATACGCGTAACCCTTTCGACCGGATTGAAATGAGCGGCGCCGTTGCCTTTGCAACGGGCAGAAGCGTCCCTGTCGCCGGTGCCTTTGTGAAGCATCGGCGCACAGCATCGAGAAGTTCGCTTCGGCGTACGGGCTTGTTGAGAAACTCGCCGATCCCCGCCTCGCGCGCTGCCTGGCTGTCGGCCTTCCAACTTAGCGAGGTGATCATGATCAGCCGGGTGTCGGAGAATTCCGGCGCTGCCTTGATGCGGCGGGCCAGTTCGAGCCCGGTGGAGCCAGGCAGGACCATATCCAGCACGACCAGGGCGAATGGTTGGTTTTCGGCCGATCTCGCCCGCATCAGGACCAGCGCTTCCTCGGCTGAACACGCGCTTTCGGTTTGTGCGCCGCAGTCGTCGAGATAGCTGCAGACGATCTCACGGTTGGACGCACGATCATCGACGACCAGGACACGCTGGTCCCTGATTGCCGCTGGGCATACGGTTTTGCGGATGTTCGAGTTCGAACTCCTGGCGAGTGCGATCTCAAAGCTAACTGTCGTGCCTTTGCCGAGTTCGCTTTCGAGGCCTAAATTGCCGTCCATCATGCGAACGAGATGCTGGGTAATCGACAGACCTAGTCCGGTGCCGCCGAACCGGCGGGTAATGGAACTGTCGGCCTGGGAAAATGGTTTGAACAGCAGCTGCTGGGTTGCCGCATCGATGCCGATGCCGGTATCCGACACGGCAAAGCGAAGGACCGATTTTCCGTCGCGCTCACCACAATCGGTCACGCGGATCGATATCTCGCCTTCACGCGTGAACTTCACGGCGTTGCCAATGAGATTGAGAAGGATCTGCCGCAAGCGCCCGGCATCGCCAACGACGGATGCAGGCAGTGACTGCGGTAACATCAGGTTAAGTTCGATTTGCTTCTTGTGAGCGTCTTCGGCGAGAATCTCGACCGCACTTTCGACGCACTCCCGCAGCTCGAACTCCTGTATGTCGAGCTCCATCTTGCCCGCTTCGATGCGAGACACATCGAGAATATCGTTGATGATCGTCAGCAGCGTGCGTGCCGACTGGTTTATGGTCATCACCAAACGCTGCTGGTGGCTCGTCAACTCGGTCCGGCTCAGCAGATCTGCCATGCCGAACACGCCATTCATCGGCGTCCGGATTTCATGACTCATGCTGGCAAGGAACGCGGACTTGACGCGACTGGCCTCGCGCGCCTCCTCGGCGGATGCAGAGGCATCCGCGGTGCGCTCGGCGACCAGCTTTTCCAGACTTTCGTTGAAGGTCAGCAACTCGGCGTTCTTTTGAGCCAGCGTTTCGTTCGAGGCAACGACCGCGGCATTTGCGGTTTCCAGCTCGGCGAGCGTGCGGTCCAATACCGAGAGGGGAAGAACGCGGAGCACTCCAAACGCTCCAAAACCCAGCAGCGACGAGAGCAGGCCCACGCCGAAAGTCAAATAGATCCCTGGCCAAAGGGAGATATCCAGTTCGATGCGGCCGACGGTCTGCCCGCGCACGACGATCGGGCGCGTGACCACGGTGTGCGGACTTGAGATCGGATCACCGACTTCGACGACCAGGCTGTTGGAATTGCCGTAGACGCGCTGCTGTATCTTTTCGGATGCCGCGTTGCCCAAGTCGACAAGCTCGGAGATCCGAATTCCCTGGTACTGCCAGAGCTCCTCGTTGGCGAAGATGAGACGCGCGATCCGATCCGAGTTGAGTTTGGCCTTGAATTCCAACTCTTTCCCCACGTGAGCCAGGTGCAAGCACCAGAAACTCACCGGCATCGCAATCGCCACCAGCAGGGCGATTGCCAATCCAATCCTGCTGATGAGTGACCGAATGGAAATATTCGGCAAGCCGCCGCTGAGGTGCAGTGCATTCAACATGACGCAAATTCCATTTCGGCTTTGGCTTAAATCAGCGGTTGGCAGCCGCAGTCGCGGATTGCTTTTGCGCCTTCGGTCGATTTTAGAAACGCGACGAATTTCTCTGCCGGGAATGACGGTGTCTTTGCGAAGACGAGGTTCAGCTCTCTGCCGAATGGATAAGAGCCGTTCTCGAGGTTGGCTAACGATGCGGCCTTGCCATCCAAATCGACGGTGCGAAGCCTGCGCTTCTCAAGTTGAAGTTGTGTGAGCGATATGCCGATAAGCGAACCCGGTATCGTCTCGGCCAGTGTGGCATTGTCCTGATCGTTGATCCCGATCGGGACATCCGAGCGTTTTCGAGCACTTTCAATAGCTTCCTTGGCGCCGGGAAATAGCCTGCCCATGATCTCGGTATCCGTCTCGACGCTGGGCCTGAGAATAACACGAACCGGCAGGCCATCGTGCCATTTGGCTTGCGGATCGGCGATCATCCTGGCAACGTCGCTCACCGCAAGAGCACCGGGGTTAGAATGCGACGTGGCAATTACGAATGGGCTGCGAGCGAAAGAAATCTCATTGAGTTGATTGCTTTCAGCCGGCTTGAGGTGTCGTGCCGAAATCGAAACATCGACGGCACTGTCGTTGGCGGCCTTGATGCCGCCGGTACTGCCAAGTCCCGGGATGACGACCAACTCATTGCCCGGATGAAGCTTCTGAAAAGCGCGCTCCAGAACCTTCCACATCTCGTTGGCGGACCCAGTGCCGCCGACGCGCAGGGTGTTTGCCGCTCTGGCGGCAGATACTGGTCCCAGCAGGCTGAGAAGCGCCGATGCAGATGCGAGCTTCAAGACGTGGCGGCGAACGATGCGAGATGGCATGACATAGGTCCTTGGGGCTGGCGGGTTTGCGCCGTGCAGGGATTACCCTGATTACCCCAAGCATACCTACGATTGGATTAATCGATGTCCCAATCAGGCAAATAATCTTGCCGGAAACAGCAGCATCGAGCGAATGTGCTCGCCGAATGCCGACCAGTTCAATGGTTTCAGCAAGTAAGATGTCGCACCCGCTGAAAGTGCGCGATGGATCGAGTTCGGGTCTTCGCTGCCGGTCAAAACGACAATCGGAATATGGTTCAGTTTGCTGTGCCCGCGAATGCAGTTGATGAGGGCAAACCCATCGAATGTGGGCATCTGCAAATCGATCACGGCCATATTGAACGGTTCGGCAAGCAGCAGATCCAGAGCAATTGCGCCGTTTTCAGCTTCGACAACCGTCGCGCCCAGCAATTTCAGCCGTGTCGCGGTGACCAGGCGTGCAAGCGGCTCATCGTCAACGATCAGCACGCGAGGCTTGGATGTGGGGTCGCTTGGCATCAGCCTATGCATGCATTACTCCAGGTCTGGGTCGATACCCAACGCAGTGTTAAGGAAATTGCAGGGCGAGTTTATGAGAAATTCGTCTAGTTTTTGTGAATAGGGCTGGCAACCAGCCGTCCGGCGATTCATGCCTGTTCGATATCGGCACAGGCCGAGAGCAAAGTTTGACCATGCCGAACGATCGCGGGCCGCCTGGCATGACCGCCGCACTCGCACTTGCGCGGCAGTAACCATAACAGCCTACAAGAAGGCATCGCATCGGCATCAAACATGGCCCCGGCCTCAATGAAGGCCAGTGGAGTATGGCAGCTTATGGCGCGTCGTAAGATCTTGATGGCGGTTTTTGGCCTTGCCACTCTTGTCGTGCCGACATCGGCCGGCGCGCAGAACCTGGTTCCAGGCTTTGGCTGGAGCGGGCCCTATTGGGGGTTGAGTGGCGGCGGCGCCTGGGCGGATGTTCGCAACGCAAAGACCAGCGCGGATCTCGTCTGGTCCGGGCATGCCGGCTACGGGCTGCAACTGTCCTCGGTCTATGTCGGCGCCGAAGTCGACGGCACCTGGGGCGGAACCAAGAGTACGTCCTATCTGTCGGCGCTCTACTCGTCTTCCCTCGAGGTGGATTGGTCGGCGACGGCGCGCGCCCGCGTTGGCGTCGTGGCCGGTGGAGCGTTGCTCTACGTGACGGGCGGCGCCGCATGGTCGGGCCAGACACTTGGCGTTCATTCGTTGGGCCATGAATTATCCACCAGTTCAAAATCGATCCCCGGCGTCGTCTATGGCGCCGGCGTCGAGCTCAAGATCCTGCCCTTCGTCAGCGCACGCCTGGAAGCGCTGCGCTATGACTACTCATCGCAAAGTGCGCGGTTCGGCGATGCTATCCCGGCTGGGATATCGAGTGGGGCGTGGAAGAACATCAACCTCGACGAAACCGTCGTCCGGGCGGGACTGAGCTTGCGCTTCAACTGAGCGGGGCGATGCGGCGCGACCGGCAACGGTTGCCATATGTTTGGTAGATACAACATGGTCCTCCCAATGCTGCCGATGTGCTGATGCGATTTTTCTTTTTCCCTCGGATCACCGAGGGAGCGGGGTGGCCGTGAACCACGGCGGTCTTCCGCAGTCTTGTAGTCAAGTGGCTCAGAGCCACCCCAGCCGAACGGATTTTCGCGGGGCA
>JAYUAJ010000203.1:0-4814 GCA_043741375.1 Hyphomicrobiaceae bacterium
TTCAACAATTGTTGAGCACGGCTTGCTCTCCGAAGCAGAGTTCTCTGCCGTCGTCGCTGATTGTCGTAACCACCTGCGGCAGCCTGACACAGCGTTCACTATGTATACTGTAGCGCAGGTATGGGGGCGCAAGCCCTGAGGGAGTGCGCTTTTTTTTCCTCAAGGACTATTACAGTTGAGGACTTTTCGGGTTGGGCCAAAAGCAGAATTTTGAGCAGCGTCTCCCCCGCCACTTCGGCCCTTGACCAGCCCCAGCACGTCCGCTCATGTCTCCCCAACCCTCACCACCCCGAGCCCCGCCCATGCCCCCCCTCCCCACCGTCTCCCTGCACGACCTCTCCACCCTCGACGCCGCCGCGCGGAAGAACCTCACGCGCCGCACCGAGGCCGACCTCGGGCCGTTCCTCGAGAAGGTGAAGCCGATCATCGCGGCCGTGCGTGACGAGGGCGACGTGGCCCTGTCGCGGTTCGCGCTGGAGCTGGACAAGGCTAAGGTGCCGGCGGACGCCATCAAGGTGAGCGCGGCCGAGTTTTTGGGCGCGGAAAAGGGCGTCGCGCCGGACGTGCGCGCGGCGATAAATTTCGCTATCGAGAACATCCGGAAATTCCATGAGGCGCAGAAGCCGGAAGAGATGTGGATGAAGGAAGTGCGGCCCGGCGTGTGGACCGGGGACCGTAACTCGCCCATCGACTCAGTCGCCTGCTACGTCCCGCGTGGAAAGGGCTCGTTCCCCAGCGTGCTGATGATGTCGACCATTCCCGCCATTGTCGCGGGCGTGCCCAAGATCGCGCTGCTCACGCCGCCCGGGCCGGATGGGACGGTGGATGCGGCGACGCTCTATGCCTGCGGGCTGATCGGCATAAAGGACGTGTACAAATGCGGCGGCGCGCAGGCCGTGGCGGCGGCGGCCTATGGCACCGCGACCGTGCCGAAGTGCCTGAAGATCCTCGGGCCGGGCAGCCCCTGGGTGGTCGCGGCCAAGCGTTTGCTCGCCGACATCATCGATCCCGGCATCCCGGCCGGCCCGAGCGAGGCGATCATCCTCGCCGACGACAGCGCCGACGGGCGCCTGGCCGGTCTCGACCTTGTTATAGAAAGCGAGCACGGGCCGGATTCGTCCGCCTTCCTCGTAACGCCGAGCCGCGCCGTGGCCGAAGCCGCACGCGCCGCGATACCGACCTATTGGGCGCAGATGGGCGCCCAGCGCGTCGGTTTCTCCTCAACCACGCTTTGCGGCCCGCGCGGCGGCATCGTCCTCACCCGCGACATGGACGAGGCTATCGCCTTCACCAACGACTACGCGCCAGAACATCTGCAGGTGCTGACGCGCGATCCTTGGGCGACGGTCGGACGCCTTCGCAACGCCGGCGAAATCCTGATGGGGCGGCACACGCCGACCACGCTCGGCAATTACCTGCTCGGCCCCAACTGCGTGCTGCCAACCGGCGGCTGGGCGCGCACCGCCTCGCCGCTGTCCGTGTTCGATTTCATGAAGCGGACCTCGCTCGCCTATGTGACCGAGCCGGCCTATCCGGAGTTGGCACGGCACGCGCATGCGCTTGCGACCTATGAGGGGTTTGACGGGCATGCGCTGGCGGTGTCGGCGGTGCGGGACGGGCTGTTGAAGGGCTAGTCGCCGCCGGTGGCGAGATCGGTGAGGTGGCGAAAGTCACAGGGGGCGGTAACATATAAAGGCGTTTGGGGATCATCGGTTCAAGGAGCGGGGGTTGGCGTTCTTTGCCGGGATTGGCGCAACCTCAATGTCTTCGGAACCGTAGGTTCGGCTCATCAAGATATGCGTCGATGGCGTGCGGCCCCGGGGTTCGGCCCAGCGGCCCTTGCGGCGTCTTGACCGCAGCACTCACCCCGCCATCAGCTTCAAAATCCCGGACCGGAGCAGCTCAGCCGACACGATGGCGAGGCAGATGTTCGCGATCAGATAGAAAGGCTCTTGCGGGATGCGCTTGGCGAGGTAAACGCCGCAGTAAGAGGCGATCACCGCCATGGGCAGCAGGACCAGGCTCGCCAGCAGGCTCGCCGCGTTGATCAGGTTCAGCGCCAGGAACGGTCCGACCTTGATCAGGTTGAGCGCGGCAAAGCACATGACCATGGTGCCAGCGAAGACGGCTGGCGGAAGTTTTTGGGGTTGCAGATAGATCTGCGCCAGCGGCCCGCCGGCGTGGCTGATGAAACTGGTGAAGCCGGCGGCGGTGCAGAGAAGCAGGGAGAGGACCGGTCCCGGAGGCGTCATCTCCATGGCACGCGCCTTCAGAAATAGCGCATGCAGAAGAAACACCACGCCGGTGACGCCGAGGATGACGCGGAAATGCGCCTCGGTGATCCAGGACGCCGTCAGCCAGCCGATGGCCAGACCGATGAGCGACGTGGGCAGCAGCACCATGAGGTGTTTGCGATCGAAAGTCTTGCGGTAGGACCAGACGGCGACGACGTCCATGGCGAGCAGCACCGGCAGCAGGATGCCGGCCGCCGCCGGGGGCGGCACGACCAGCGACAGCAGAGGCACGCCGAGGAGGCCGAGGCCGGTCAGAAAGCCGCCCTTGCTGAGGCCGACCAGGAACACGATGGGCAGCGCGACGGCGTAGAACCATGGGTCGGTGAGCATGCGCACTCAGTCCTTGTCCGGCTTGCCGAGGCCGCCGCCGCCGGGCAATTCCATCACCAGGCGGTCGCCGGCGGGGATGATCTGCTTGCCTTTGCTACGCAGCTTCTTGCCTGAGCCGAGACGCACCGAGCCAGCCTGCCCAGGTTTGCCGCCAGCGCGGCCACGGGCGGGAAAATCCACCCGGTCGAACAGGCAGTAGACGCCGAAAGGCGCGCCCTCGGCGTGCATGACCTCGATGATCTGGCCGTCGCCGCCCTGTTGCAGGCCCGCACCGCCTGAGCCTGGCCGGAGTTCTTTCCGCACAAAGATGACCGGCGCGATGGATTCGGTGGCTTCCACCGGCGTCGCCCGCACGCCGGACGGGAAGGCGGTGGCCGACAGGCCTGGCTTTCCGGGCCGCCCGCCCGTGCCGCCGGATTGGAACACGGTGAAGGAAAACGGCGTCGCGGCGCCATAATCGTGTTCGCCGGTCTGGCCGTGGCCGCCGACTACCATCATGGCCCAGAGCGAGGACGAGCCTTCCGCAGGCACCCGTCCGGGGACGGCCTTTTCCAGGCACCCGAGCACGACGTCCGGAAGCATCTGGCCGATGACGTGGCGCGTGGCGACGGCGGCGGGGCGCAGCGCATTGAGGATGGAGCCCGCAGGCGCCGTGACCCGGATCGGCGCTAACGACCCCGCGTTATTGGGGATTTTTCCGCCGATCACCGAGCGCACGCCGAACGATCCGTAGGCCTGCGTATAGGTCAGCGGCACGTTGATGCCGAAGGCCGACATATTCGAAGTGCCAGCAAAATCGACATCGATCCCGTCTTTAGCCACTGTCAGCTTGGCCTTCAATAGGATCGGCTTTTCGTAGCCATCCACCATCATGTCGTTTTCGTACACGCCCTTGGGCAGCGCGCGGATTTCGGCCAGCATGCCCTCGCGCGAGGTGTCGATGATGTGCTCGGCAATATCGTCGAGGTTGGCGAGATCGAACTCATCCATCAGCTGGACCAGTCGCTCGCCGCCCACCGCGTTGGAGGTGGTGAGCGAATAGAGATCGCCAACCAGTTGCACCGGCTCGCGCACATTGGCGCGCACGATGGCGATCAGGTCCTGGTTCACCTCGCCCTTGCGGAACAGCGGCATGATGGGAATGCAAATGCCTTCCTCGAACACCTGTCCGGCATCCGGCCCAAAGCCGCGCCCGCCGATATCGACGACGTGCACGGTTGCGGCGAACAAGGCGACGGCCTTCTTTTTGCGGAACACGGGCGTGACCACAGTGAAATCGAACTGGTGCCCAGTGCCCAGCCAGCTGTCGTTGGTGACATAGACGTCGCCGTCCGACATGACGCCGATTGGATAGCGTTCGAGGAAAAAGCCGACCGAGGAGGCCATGGCGTTCACATGGCCCGGCGTGCCGGTGATGGCCTGGGCCAGCATGCGACCCTTGAGATCGAACACGCCCGCCGAGAGGTCGCCGGCCTCGCGCACTGTGGTGGAGAAGGCGGTGCGGATCAGAGCCTGCGCCTGCTCCTCGACCGTCGCGATCAGCCGGTCCCACAGCACCTGGTTGCGGATTTTTTCCGATCCAGCGCTGGCGGACGCTTTCTTGGCCACCTGCTCCAGCACCAGGTCTCCACGCGCATTCTGCCGCGCTTGGAATCCGGGAGGTACAGCGGTCGTGGTCTGATCTTCCGTGATCACCGCAGGGCCGGCGACGTGCTGCTGGGGCGTCATATGTTGACGCGGGAATTCGCCCGATGACACGACCCGCTCCGTGCCGGGAAACTTAACGTCCCGATGCGTGCCGGCCCTGGCTGGAGTGGTCTTGACGGCTTTCTCCCGCGCCTTGGCGACTTTGGCGGAAGGCGCGGAAATAACGCTCGACCAGGTCAGGATTTCCACATCCAGCCCCGGCACCACGCGGTGATACTGACGCTCGTATTCCGCCTCAAACGCGGAACGAATCCTTTCGCCGTCCGCTTTGATCAGCGCGCCATCCGGCACCGCCACCTTGATCTCGTGGCCCTGGCCGACATAGCGCGCATAGGCGGAGCGCCGCTCCTCCAGCTTGCCCTTGCCCGCCGCCAACCGCACCACGGCCTCGGCCTCCTTGCGCATGGCGCCATAGAGCGTGTTGAGCCCGGCCGGGTCAAATTTGTTCAGGCGCACGTAGCGGCTGCGCACCACCTCATAGGC
>JAYUAJ010000204.1:0-1955 GCA_043741375.1 Hyphomicrobiaceae bacterium
GGTCACGCGCTTCGGCAGCGGCTGGGCGTGGCTCATCGACGCCGGCGGCAAGCTGGTGATTGAAAGCACGCCGAACCAGGACAGCCCGTTGATGGAAGGCAAGAGAGCGGTGTTCGGCCTGGACGTGTGGGAGCACGCGTACTACCTCCGCTACCAGAACCGCCGCGCGGAATACCTGACCAATTGGTGGCAAGTGGTGGATTGGGCGAAAGTGAGCGAACGCTACGACGCCGCACGCGGCGGGACGCTGCGAATCTAGAAGGTAGGTTGGGGGAGATGAACTCCCCCAGACTCCCTTGTATCTCATCATGGCCGAACGCGCGGTCTATGATGGTGCGTTCGGAGGCGGGCGGGAGACCGCAAACCCCTTGGGTAGAGAAACCCGTGAAGGAGCTTGGTTCCCCGTCCGTTATTGTGTCCGTGATCCCGAACAGTCGCCAGGGCCTTATGAGCCCGCATTCGCAAGGACGGGAGATGGACAAGCTTCAGGACCGCGCCGCGATCTTCGTCGGCATTGATGTCGCCAAGGACCGGCTTGACGTGCATGTGCTGCCCACGGGCGAGGCATTTGGCGTGCCGCGCGACGATGATGGCCTGATCAAGCTGGTCGAGAGGCTGACGCCCTTGGCCCCGGCGCTGATCGTGCTGGAGGCCACCGGCGGCTTCGAGACAGTGGTGACGGCGGCCGTGGCCGGTGCAGGGCTGCCGGTCGTGGTGGTCAATCCGCGCCAGATCCGCGACTTCGCCCGCGCCATGGGCCGGCTCGCCAAGACCGATCGCCTGGACGCCGAGGCGATCGCACATTTCGCCGAGCGGATGCGCCCGCCGATCCGGCCCTTGCCTGATCAAGACCGGATCGCGCTGGGCGAGTTGGTGGACCGCCGACGCCAGATCATCGCCATGATCACTGCCGAGACCAACCGGCGCCGTCGCGTGACGGCGCCCAAGCTGGCGCGGCGGATCGAGCGTCACCTGGCCTGGTTGCAGGCGGAGCTGACCGAGATCGAGACCGACATCGATGGCCAGGTCCGGCGCATGCCGGCCTGGCAGGCGGCGGCCGATTTGCTGACCTCGGTGCCCGGTGTGGGTCCGGTGCTGTGCCGTGTGCTGCTGGCCGAGTTGCCCGAACTCGGCACCATCGAGCGGCGCAAGATCGCTGCCTTGGCCGGGGTCGCGCCGATGAACCGCGACAGCGGCCAGACGCGGGGGCGACGCATGATCCGTGGCGGCAGGTCGGGGGTGCGTGTCGCGCTCTACATGGCCGCTCTGGTCGCCAGCCGGCACAACCCCGCGATCCGCGGCCTCTACCAGCGGCTGCTGGCGCGCGGTGCCGCCAAGAAGGCGGCGCTGGTCGCCTGCATGCGCAAACTGCTCACCATGCTCAACGCCATCCTGAGGAGCGGAAAGCCATGGCGCGACGCCGAAGCGCAACCGACGATCTGACTGCGGCCTGTCCTGCCGGCGGGCGTGGCGGGTCAAGGCCGAAGCCGCCGAAGGCGGGGGCGCGCAGCGCCCGCCTTGAGGCGCCGCGACCGACGGCAGACCATCACGCAGCAGATCGGACGTTGACCAACAAGACAGTCGCTCCTTCCTTTTCCAGAAAGATCAAGAACGCCGCCCGTCTTCCCTTTCGCCACACACCCGGCTAGGTGTCGCGCAAGGCCGGGTGCCCCTGTGGCGGAACGGTAGACGCAGACGACTCAAAATCGTCCGCTCGTGAGGGCATGGGAGTTCGAGTCTCCCCGGGGGCATTGCCTGGCCTGAATTCCCCATAAAAAGGAGGGGGTTCGGGGGAGTTCCCTCCCCCGACCTGTCTCTCCTGCTTGCCATCCGCCCCCATTCGCGCCAAACCGCCCGCCAAACCGCACCGCTTTTTCCGCCCGGAGTGCCCGCATGGCCGCGTCGTCGTTCGACCGCATCGCCGACATCATCGCCGAGAACAGCGAAGTCACGCG
>JAYUAJ010000205.1:0-11078 GCA_043741375.1 Hyphomicrobiaceae bacterium
GGGATTTGCGGGCCTAAACTGCTCTACGAAAACGAAACAATTCAGCACGCGGGCATGGTCACGGGTGTACGGCAGCTCGTCGGCACGGCGTTTCACAGCCTGCCCCGAGGGACACCCTACTACTACAATTTCGCCCAATCGGTGCGCACTACCTCGTTAATCTGTGGCGCCTGTTTGGCCATCAAGCGAACCCTTTTCGAGGACATCGGCGGCTACGATTCCGAGAGATTCCCGATTGCTCATTCAGACGTCGATCTTTGTTTCAAGGCGCGCAAAGCAGGCGCTAGCTGCGTTTATACACCCCACGCCGAACTCTTCCACATCGGTCACGTCTCTATCGGCAAGACGGACGAAGCCGAAAAGGCCCAGCCCATCAGAAAGGATAAGGCCGAAATTAACACTTTGAAACTATGGCCGGACTATATTGCGAGCGATCCGTTTTTTACTGAATCCATGGCAGGTATTCTTTATCATGACTCGCCAGAGTACTATCGCATCCTTCCTCCCACCAAGGGGTTGACGCTGGCGCGTTTCGCGATGGACTACATTTTGGTGTTTCATGACCTCTCGAATAGTGGCGCGCCGCGTGGTCTGTTCGAGTGCGCCAGACACTTGATTGATGCGGGTCATTTTGTCGTTGCCGTCTCGCCGACAACCGGACCCTACGAGGCTAAGCTCCGGGCGCTTGGAGCATTTGTGATCGTTGACGAGCTGCTTTTTTCACGCCATCCGTCCGTATTCAAATTTTGCACCAATTTCGACGTGATGATTGCGAACACCGTCGTCGCCTGGCCAATTGTAGAACAATGCGCCGGCTCCATGCCCTGCTTTTGGTACGTTCACGAGACCGGATTGGTCAGCGATCTTGCGTCTCAGAATATTGATGTCATTCAGGCATTTAAAGTCGCGGCACAGGTGTGGGTCGCTGGCAAACGCGGCCAGGCTGCTGTCCAAGTCTTGCGACCAGACGTGCGGATAGTGGAGTACGGATTCGAATTGCCACCAATGGAGCCGCGTTACGTTGTCCAGGACGACTCCAGTGTGATCAGAGTCGCGGTGGTTGGCAGCATCGAGCCGCGAAAAGGGCAAGACTTAGCGATTGCCGCGCTGCGCCGGCTGCCTGATGACGTCAACCAGATGTTCTCGCTTAATATTTACGGTCGTACGCTGGATAAAATCTTCGAGGCAGATATTCGGCGTCTCTCCGAAAACATGGGCAACGTGCATTTCCACGGCGAGGTGTCCACGGAACGGGCCTTGCTTGAAATCAGCCGCTCCCACATCTTGCTGGTTCCGTCTCGTGACGAACCGTTTTCAATTGTGGGGTTGGATGCGATGGCTAGAGAAGTGGTCGTCATTTGCGGCCCTGAGGTCGGTCTCCACGACTACCTGACGGACAGCGTGAATGCGCTCTTGGTCAAGTCGAGCGCACCAGAGGATCTGGCACTTGGGCTGGTGCGAGCGTTGGCTCTCAGGTCGAGATTGAGGACAATAGGGCAGGCAGCGAGGACGTTGTACGAAGAGATTTTTTCGGATGTCGCATTCAAGAAACGCGTGCTGGCTATCCTCGAAGTCTCAGGGGTTCGCGAGTGACTGCACGGTGAGAAGATGAGATTGACGGCTTTGAACTACCCCCTCACCCTCTCCCTGACCACCCGCGAGATCGCGGGCCGCTACCGCGGGTCCGTGCTCGGCCTCGCGTGGTCCCTCCTCACCCCCCTCTTCATGCTCGCTATCTACACCTTCACCTTTGGCACCGTGTTCCGCTCCCGCTGGGCGGGGGCCTCCGAGACCGCTTCGACCGGCGAGTTCGCCATCATCCTGTTTGCCGGGCTGATCGTGTTCCAGCTGTTCGCCGAGGTGGTTACGCGCGCGCCCAGTCTGATCGTCGGCAACGCCAACTACGTCAAGAAAGTGATCTTTCCGCTCGAGGTGCTGCCGGTCGTCGCGCTGGGGACGGCGCTGTTCCACGCCGGCGTCAGTCTGCTGGTGCTGTTCGCGTTCCAGCTCGCCGCGCGCGGCGCCATTCCGCTCACCGCGCTCTGGCTGCCAGTGGTCCTGGCGCCGTTCTGCCTCTTGATCCTCGGCCTCGCCTGGTTCCTGGCCTCGCTGGGCACTTATTATCGCGACATCAACCAGATCCTCGGTACGCTGATTACCGCCATCATGTTCCTGTCACCGATCTTCTTCCCGCTCTCGGCGCTGCCGCAGTGGCTGCAACCCTGGCTGATCGTCAATCCCGTCGCCTTCCCGGTCGAACAAGCGAGACGTGTGCTGATCTTCGGCACAATGCCTGACATCGTGGGCCTGGCCATATATACGGTCGTCGCTGCCGTTGTGGCGTGGGCCGGCTTCACGTGGTTCCAAAAGACGCGCAAAGGATTCGCCGATGTCCTCTAGCGATGTTGCGATCCGGGTCGAGAACGTCTCGAAACACTACCTGATGTTCGCCCGGCCCGAGGACCGGCTGAAGCAGATGGTGGTTCCCAAGCTGCAGCGCCTCGCGGGGCGCGCGCCAAAACAGTTCTATCGCGATTTCGCCGCGCTCACCGGCATCTCGTTCGAGGTCAAGCGCGGCGAGACGGTCGGCATCATCGGGCGCAACGGCTGCGGCAAGTCTACGCTGCTGCAGATCGTCTGCGGCACGCTGCAGCCCACGACAGGATCGGTGACCGTGAACGGACGGATCGCCGCGCTCTTGGAACTGGGCGCCGGCTTCAATCCCGAATTCACCGGCCGCGAAAACGTCTACCTCAACGCCGCCATTCTCGGCTTGGCGCGCGCCGAGATCGACGCCCGCTTCGACGCTATCGCCGCCTTCGCCGACATCGGCCAGTTCATCGACCAGCCAGTGAAGACCTATTCGTCAGGCATGTACGTGCGCCTCGCGTTCGCCGTCGCCATCAACGTCGAGCCCGATATTCTGGTGGTGGACGAGGCGTTGGCCGTCGGGGACGAGGCCTTCCAGCGTAAATGCTTTGCACGGATCGAAGACATCAAGGCCAAGGGCGGAACGATCCTGTTCGTCTCGCACGGCGCCCAGACCATCGTGCAACTGTGCGACCGCGCCATTCTGCTGGACGGCGGCGAGAAGCTGCTGGATGGGCGGCCAAAGACGGTGGTGAGCCAGTATCAGCGGTTGGCCAACCTCTCTGGCGCCGAGGCAATTGCTGTGCGAACGGCAATCAAGGCAATGGGAGACGGCGGTACGTCGCCCTCGATCAATGTCCCACGAAACAACGTGACCGTGGCCGCTACCTCCACAGCAGAACCCTCCGAGTGCGCATCAACGAGCGTGAGCGATCAGGGCGCGTGGTTTGATCCGTCGCTCACGTCGCATTCCCGCGTCGACTATGAGAGCCAAGGCGCGGTGATTCGCGATGTTCGCCTAACCACGCTCGACGGCGCACAAGTCAATGTCTTGAGGTCTGGCGCACGCTACATCTACCAATACCGGGTGGATTTTAGCGAGGCGATTGAGGCCGCGGGTTTTGGTATGCTGATCAAAACCGTCACTGGCACTGAACTTGGGGGTGCGGCCACGGACTTTGAGCGGCGCCTGCTGCTGGATCACGCAAACGCGGGCAGCAGCTACCGGGTGCGCTTCGATGTGTGCTGGTCGCTGACGCCAGGTACTTACTTCCTGAACGCAGGAGTCACCGGCACGCGCAACGGCAGTTACGCGTACTCGCATCGCCTGCTCGATGCGTTATCATTTCGCATTATGCCGACAACTGAACGCATCGCGACCGGCCTGGTGGACTTCGGCGCCGTGCCAAGATTCGAGGAAATCGCGGCCGGAGATCCCGGACCAGCACTGCACCATCAAGAATGCTGCAGCGCATCGGGATGACAATCGTGGACTGATTATGATAGATAACTGCACTAAAAGCCCGCCCGCACCACATTCCCGCTCCGTACCGGCACGCCGAACTCGCGCTGGCACACCGTCGCCAGTTCGGCGACGCCGGCGCGAATGACGTCGACGGACGGATTGGCGAAACACAACCGCAGGCGCCGCCGCGCGCGTTCGGGCGGCGTTACCGACCACTCAGCCCCGGCGTTGAAGGCGATGCCGGACTTGGCCGCCACTTCGGCGAGGCGGGACGTGTCCACCCCTTCGGGCAGCGTCACCCAGAGGAATATGCCGCCTGCGGGTTCAACGAATTCCGCCGCAGTGCCAAAATGTTCAGCCAGCGCCGCAACCAGCGCAGCGGCCTTGGCCGCGAGAGCCGTGCGCAACGCCGTCAGATGCGCTTCGAAGTGCTCCGCGCAAAATTCCGCCAGCACCATCTGTTCCAGGGCACCTGAGCCTGCGTCCTGTTTCAGAGCCAGCAGCCGGCTCATGATGTCCCAACCAGCGACCAGGAAGCCGACCCGGAGTGCGGGAGCGACGGACTTGGAGAACGAGCCGAGATGGATGGCGCCATGCCAGTCTGCCTCGCGGGCGAGCGCGGCGATGGCGGGTGGGCGAACACCCCCGGAGAATACCAGGTCGGCGTAGCAATCGTCTTCCACGACCGGGATGCCTGCCGCCATGGCGAGCGCCAAGAGTTCGCGCCGGCGCTCCAGCGGCATGACGCTACCGGTTGGATTCTGGACGGTCGGGATGGTGTAGAGGTATTTGGGACGTATGCCCGCGTTCTTGAGGCGATGAAGCGTCGCCGCCAGGGCATCGGTGCGCATGCCGGCCGCGTCCTGCGGCACGCCGACAATGTTGGCGCCCGCGCGCTGTAGCCGCGTCATGGTGCCGCCGTAGCAATCCTCTTCGATCAGGACCGTATCGCCCGGCGCCACTAGAAGCGCGTTGACCAGGTCCAGCCCCTGCAGCGATCCCGAGGTGATGAGGATATCATCAGCCTGCGCTGCAATTGCCGCATGGCGCGCCAACTTGCCGGCCAGGAAATCGCGCAGCGGCCGGTAGCCGAGCGGGCCAGACTCTAGGCCGTAGGTGGCGAGCGTGCGGCCCTCGCGAGCGAGCACGGCGTCGGCGGCGGCCCGCAAGGCGGCGACTGGGGTCGATGCCGGGTCGTTGTGGCCGCCGATGAAGTTGTAGCGCGGAAACGGCGCCGGGCGGGCCGCAGGCGCCGGAAGGTCCGGACGAAGGTGCGGGAGCAGGGAGAACGCGGTCATCTTGGACGATCCGAAGCTGGGCAGGACCGTTAACTCCTACCATCTGACGGCCCGGGCGCCACTGTTTACCACGACCCATGCAAATTCAGGACTGTGGCCGAGCTTAACCGGGCCATGCACGACGGTGACCGGACCATGGACGACACATCGACAACCGTGTCTGGCTCGGCTACGACCCTACCAGGCCCCGCTTTGGGCATCCCAAACAGCAAACTTGGTCCCATGACTCCGACCCCGCCGAGCCCCGAAATCGCATCCAAACCCGAGAGCAAAAAGCTCTATGTGAAGACTTACGGCTGCCAGATGAACGTCTACGATTCCGAGCGCATCGAAGACGCCATGCGCCCGCTCGGATACCTGCCCGTTTCGAGCCCGGACGAGGCGGATCTGATGGTGCTCAACACCTGCCACATCCGCGAGAAGGCTGCCGATAAGGTGTACTCGGAGCTTGGCCGGCTGAACGAGATCAAGGAGGCGCGCGCCGCTGCGGGTGGGCGGACGCAGATCGCGGTCGCCGGCTGCGTGGCGCAGGCCGAGGGGCCGGAGATGATCCGCCGGCAGAAGGGTGTCGACCTGGTGGTGGGCCCGCAGAATTATCACCGCATGCCCGCGCTGCTGGCAAGGGCGGCGGCAGATGGACGGAGCATCGTCGATACCGATTTTGCCGTCGAGTCCAAGTTCGAGGCGCTGCCCAGCCGAGTGGCGGCGGGACGGGGGCCGAGCGCGTTCCTGACCGTGCAGGAGGGATGCGACAAGTTCTGCACCTTCTGCGTTGTTCCGTACACGCGCGGAGGCGAAATGTCCCGTCCGGCCGGGCGTATTATCGAGGAAGCGCAGCGGCTGAGCGACCAGGGCGTGCGCGAGCTGACGCTGCTCGGGCAGAACGTGAATGCCTACCACGGGACGGGAACGGATGGCGCCGATTGGGGTCTGGCGCGGCTGGTCGAGGGACTGTCGGCGATTGATGGCATACGCCGCATCCGCTACATGACCAGCCATCCGCGCGACATGGATGACGCGCTGATCGCGGCGCATCGCGACAACGAAAAGCTGATGCCGTTTTTGCATCTGCCGGTACAATCGGGATCGGACCGGACGCTGGCGGCGATGAACCGCAAGCATACCGGCGCCGAGTACCTGCGCCTGATTGACCGCGTGAGGACGGCACGCGCCGACATTGCCCTGTCGACCGATATCATCGTCGGATTCCCGGGCGAGACCGAGGCCGATTTCGAGGCGACGCTCGGTCTCATCCGCGCCGTCGGCTATGCCATGGCCTACACCTTCAAATACAGCCCGCGCCCCGGCACCCCCGCGGAAGGGATGCAGGAGCAGGTTCCCGAGCCGATGAAGACCGACCGGCTGGCCCGCGCGCACGAACTGCTGACCAATCAGCAGAGGGCCTTCAACGCCGCCTGCATCGGCCGCACACTTCACGTGCTGTTCGAGAAAAAAGGCCGCAATCCCGGCCAATTGATCGGCCGCTCGCCCTACCTCCAGTCGGTCCACGCGAGCGCAACGGACGACCTGATTGGCCAGATCGTTCCGGTTGCTATAAACTTCTCCGGCATGAACAGTCTCGGCGGCGATGTTGCCGTGTATTCGTGATCAATATCAGGGAGATGGCTCTTGGCAGGGACGAAAGGCGCGCCCGCATCGGCGCCGGGAAACCGGGGCAAGTCGACAAAGCCAGAGCGAAAACTGACCATCCCGTTTGAGAACAACGCCCTGGCGGCCGTGCTGTTTGGCGAGTTCGACGCCAACCTCGCCGTGCTCGAGGCCCGGCTGGGCGTCGAGGCGGTGGCGCATGGGAACCTACTCAGCCTGAGCGGCCCGGAAGAGGCCTGTGACATCGCCCGCAAGGTGCTGGAGGAGCTCTACACGCGCGCCCAGAAGGGGATGCCGGTGACGCCCGCCGATGTCGAGGGCGCGATCCGCCTGGCCGGCGCCAGGGCCGAGGCCGGCTCAGGCAAGGAAGCGGGCAAGACCGCCGCCTCAGGTAGCGGCAAGGGAGAAATCCGTACCCGCCGCAAATTGGTGGCCGCGCGCACCCAGATGCAGAGCGCCTATATCAAGGCGCTGGAAAGCAAGGATTTGGTTCTGGCCTCCGGCCCCGCCGGCACCGGCAAGACTTACATCGCCGTGGCCTACGCCGCCCAATGCTGGGAGCGCGGCATGATCGAACGCTTGATCCTGTCCCGCCCTGCGGTTGAGGCGGGCGAACGGCTGGGGTTCCTGCCGGGCGACATGCGTGACAAGGTGGACCCTTACCTGCGCCCGCTCTATGATGCCCTCTACGACGTGCTGCCACCCGAAAAGGTCGAGCGCGGACTGGAAACCGGTGAAATTGAGATCGCGCCGCTGGCGTTCATGCGCGGACGCACGCTCTCCAACGCCTTCATCATTCTCGACGAGGCGCAGAACACGACCAGCATGCAGATGAAAATGTTTCTCACCCGCATTGGCGAAGGTTCACACATGGTGGTGACGGGCGACCCAACGCAGGTCGATTTGCCCAAGGGGCAGATTTCGGGCCTCTCGGAAGCGCTCACCCTGCTGCGGAACATCGACGATATCGCCACCATAACGTTTACGCGCGGCGATGTTGTGCGGCGCGAGCTAGTGGCCAAAATCGTCGCAGCTTACGAAGAGGCGACTGAAAGCTGATGCCCTCCGCCCCTCCTAGGCCGGGCCGCGGCCGCCTGCCGCTGATGCCAGCGCCCCTCAACGTCGAACTGGTGGTGAGCGACGAACGCTGGAACAGCGTGCCCGGCTTGCAGCGCAGTGTGGATCTGGCGCAGGCGGCCTACACCCAGCTTGGCGTCGAAACCGACCCGCGTGAAGTCGTTATCGCGTTCGGATCCGACGAGGAGGTGCACCAGCTCAATCGGACCTATCGCGGCAAGGATAAGCCGACCAACGTGCTCTCCTTCCCAACCGCCGGATCGACTGACGGCGGACTGATCGGCGATGTCATCCTGGCCTATGAAACCTGCTCCGATGAAGCCAGCGCCCGCGGAATTTCGGTCTCGGACCACGCCTGCCATTTAGCCCTGCACGGCGTGCTGCATCTGCTCGGCCAGGACCACGAGGACGACGAAGAGGCTGCCGCCATGGAGGAGCTTGAAACCCGGCTCCTCGCCAGCATCGGCATAGCCGACCCCCACAGCGGTGAACCGCTGAACGATGATGACGACGAGGATTATGACGAACCAGGATAGTTTTGACGCAGAGCTGCCGCAGATAAAGTCGGAACCGGGCTCCGGTACCACATGGCTGGCGCGGCTTCGCGAGCGGCTGGGCTTCGAGGACGCCGACAAGCGCGCCATCCGCGAGGTGCTGGACAAGGCGCTGCGCGAGGAGGGGCAGGGCGGCCAAGTGCTGGCCCCGCAACAGCGCGACATGCTGTTGCGCATCTTGCGCTTTGGCGAACTGCGCGTGATTGATGTCATGGTACCGCGCGCCGATATCAACGCGGTGGACGAGCAGGCGCCGCTGGCTGAGCTGGTGCAGGTGTTCCAGCAGGCGGGGCACTCGCGCATCCCGCTGTTCCGCGAATCCTTGGATGACCTGCGCGGCATGGTGCACATCAAGGATCTGGTCGGCTGGCTGGTGGAGCAGTCGAGCACCGGACCGATCGAGGCGGCGGCCGCGGCACATGCCGAGACGCCAATGCATTTTGCCGGCATCGACCTGACCCGAGCCGATCTCAGCCAGCAGATTCTCAACACCAAGATTCGCCGCCAGGTGCTTTACGTGCCACCCAGCATGCCTGCGCTCAACCTGTTCCTGCGCATGCAGACGACCCGTATTCACCTCGCCATGGTGGTGGACGAGTATGGCGGCACGGACGGCCTCGTCTCCATCGAAGACCTGGTCGAACAGATCGTCGGCGAGATCGAGGACGAGCATGATGACGAGGAAGACCTCGTCCAGGGCGACAGCGAGACCGGCTTCGTCGCGCTCGCCCGTACCCCGATCAGCGACCTGGAACAGCGCGTCGGCTTCAAGCTGGTGACGGATCCTCAGGAGGCCGAGGATTTCGACACCCTCGGCGGCCTCGTGGTGGCGCTGATCGGCCGCGTCCCGGTGCGCGGCGAACTGATCCACCATCCCAGCGGCCTTGAGTTTGAGGTTCTCGACGCCGATCCGAGGCGCATCAAGAAGCTGCGCATTCATCGCGCGCGTCCAAACGGCAAGGACGGCGATGCCGAGCCGAGCATCTGAGCCCGCTGATGGACGAGTTGATGGGGCCGCGACCTTGATTGAAGGCAATCCGGCCTGGTTGACTGGCTTACAAGGATGGCGGCGCTGGCTCGCGGCATTTGGGCTCGGCGCAACATCCGTGTTGGCCATGCCGCCGTTTGAGCTGTGGCCGCTGCTGTTCCTGACGTTTCCAGGACTGGTCCTGCTGCTGGACAATGCCAATAGTCGAGCCGGCGTCCGCGTCAAGGCGCTGAGCGCCGCCACCGTAGGGTGGTGGTGGGGATTTGGCTACCTGCTGTTCGGCCTCTACTGGATTGGCGGGGCCTTTCTGGTTCAGGCCGACCGATTCGCGGTTTTGTTACCGTTCGCGATTACGCTGCTTCCGGCCTATCTCGCGTGCTACTTCGCCCTCGCCACCGGGATCGCCTCCCTGGTCTGGCGCACGGCTCCGGTGCGGCTGCTCGCGCTCGCCATCGCCCTCAGCGCCAGCGAATGGCTGCGTGGTCATTGGTTCACGGGCTTTCCTTGGAACGCGCTTGGCTACGGACTGACCTTGAATGACGCCCTCGCTCAGAGCGCATCGCTGGTCGGAGTTACCGGTTTGACAACCTGGGCCGTGCTCATTTTCGCCTCGCCCGTCTTGCTGGTCACCGGGCCGGCTTCGGCGCGGCGCTGGCTCTGGCCGGGCTGCGCGCTTGGATTGCTGGCAGCGGCATTCCTGTGGGGCGAGTGGCGCCTTTCGGTGCCGATCGCCGCCGCGGACCACCCCGTACATTTGCGCCTGGTTCAGCCCAACACGCCAGAGAAGGAAAAGTTTGAGGCTGCTAGAGCGCGACCCATTTTCGATCGCATGCTCGACCTGAGCCGGCGCAACCCGGCCGGGCAAATCGACGATCTCGCCGGCATCGACGTCGTGATTTGGCCCGAAGAACCCTTGAATTTCCGCCTGCTGCAGACGCCCCAGGCGCTGCTGGAAATCGGAACCATGCTCGGCGACCACACCAAGCTGCTTACCGGCACGATCCGCGCGGCGACCGATCCGGCGGTCCGTTATCTCAACAGTATGGTGTACATTGACGGTTCGGGCGCCCCGGGAGTGATGTTCGACAAGCGTCATCTGGTCCCGTTCGGCGAATACCTGCCGTATGAAAACCTGCTCAATTTTCTGGGCATCGAAAACCTGACACGCACCGCCGGCGGCATGGTTGGGGGAACCAATCCGCGACAGCTGCTGGCCCCGGGCCTGCCGGCCTTGAGCCCCCTGATCTGCTATGAGGCCATCTTCCCGGACGAGGCCGTCGCCCCAGGCGAGCGGCCGCGATGGCTGCTGAACATCACCAACGACGCCTGGTTCGGCGAGCAAACTGGGCCTTATCAGCACTTTCATCAGGCCCGTATACGCGCTATCGAGCAGGGCCTCCCGTTGATCCGGGTCGCCACTACGGGTATTTCCTCAGTCGTGGATGCGCGTGGCCGAATTCTCCAGGAACTTCCGTTGTTGGCGGCGGGTGTTATCGACAGTGTGCTGCCCGCGCCACTTCCGCCAACCCTCTATGGCGGCTATGGTGACAAATTGCTTTTGGCGCAGCTGCTGATCGGGTTGGTACTGATTGCGTTTCTTTATGCCGCATCGAAGCAGCGCTGGTAAAATTTCTCGTTAGCGCGCAAATATGGTTTATACGCGACCATCTGTAAAATGAGCATCGGCGTGGAATTGGCGGCGGCGCCTCTCAAGGAGA
>JAYUAJ010000206.1:0-4792 GCA_043741375.1 Hyphomicrobiaceae bacterium
GATTCGGTCGCGCGTTCGACAACACTGGGCAGACTGCTGCACATGGAAAACGTGACGTGTCCGCAGGCGGTCAAAGCCATCCGCTCGCTTTATCCGCTCGACACCTTTGTCGATCATCCCGCGATGCGCATGCAGGTGGTCGGCAAGCCGAAGGAAATTCTGCCGATCATGACGGAAGTGCAGGCCGAGATCGACGCCGCCGAAGGTAAGGGCAGGTCTCCCATGGTGTCCGTCGAGCGCCACGCCTTCGTCGGACCGGATGCGTGAGGATACGGGGTAACGTGGATCATCTCCTCACCCCAGATCGGCGAGGCTGCGCGTTTTGTAGCCGGCCAAATAGTCGAGCACGGCGCCGACATCGAGCGCGACGGCGCCGTGGGCGCGCGCGGCAGCGATGAAGATCTTGCCCAGGAAGCCTGCGCCAACCAACACGAGCGTGCCGGGCCCGCAGAGCGGCGTCATGGCCTCGATTTGGTCGTCGAAGGTCTCGAACAGAGCGGGGGCGCCGCTCGCGAGGCCGGTTGCCTTGGCCACCTTGGTGTGCGCAGGAATCACAATTTCACGGACGGGCACTGCAGCTGTCAGGGCCACTTGATCGGCGCGCCAGCAGCTGACCAGCACAATGCGTTTTGCCAAATTGCATAAGGCCTCGAGCGACTCGCGTGTGAACAGGATCTGATGGCAGCGCTCTTCGGTCAGTATCCTATCCGTCAGCGGAATTTCCGTCCCCAATTTCGCCAGAACGACCGCCAGACCGCGTTGCCCGCCTGTCAATCCGAACGGCGAGCCTGCCGGACCACGGTCGCGGATCATCCGGTATACGGACGGCACACCGATGATGTCGGCCGAGGCCACCGCAGCCCGGAAACGATGCTTGATGTCGATACGCGCCGGATCGGGGAGGACACGTCCCCACCACATGCGCTCGCGCGTCTCGTTGTCTTCGACAAACGCTGCATCCGGAGCGATATCCAATCCTGTGGGGGCGTAGCCGTAGGCCTCACCATCGCCGAGACGAACCAGTCCAAGGCCACGGCCTGTCTCTAGCGCATGCGCGATTCTGTCCTGCAAAGTACGGCGCTCGACCTGATCGAACCGGATGTTCATCAGATTGGCTGGCCCGGTGGGCAGAGCCATCAGAGGTGCAATCACGCAGCGTTCGAAACTCGCGCGATCCTGCTCGTCTTGGGCGCTGTAAGCAGCGCTGAACCGGGCGGTGACGGCTTGTGGCGATAGGCTCGCGCCAAGCAGCTTGGCCTGATCGCGCGGTGGTAGGATTTCCAGGAAGTAGAGCTGCTGCTCAATCGCGAGGGCATCCAGATAGGCGCGCCGCAGCCAGGCGACGCGAGCGCCAGCCTCGCCAGCCGACATCAACCGGACAATGCCGAAAAAGGTCGGGGCGGACAACCGGGTCAAGTCTTCCGGCGGCAGGCTCTCCAAAAACCCCGCGAGGTCGGCAAGGTTGCCCAGCCGGGCCAGCAGGTCAGCCGCCAGGTTCACGGCATCGTCCCAGTGCAGTTTGTTGCCGCGAAAGGTCTGGTACGCCGCTATGATCTCGGACGGACTGCTACCGATCTCGCCGCGGTATTGCTGTAGGCGCAAGTTGTGGAAGAGTTGGGTCTCGGCAAACCCAAAGCCGCCGTTGCCGAGTGCCCGCTCCACCAGATCGAGCCGGCGCGCCGTAAATGCTGTGGCCAGATAACGGTGGTACGCCGCTTCGGTAAGGCCACCCGAGGCTTTGAGGAGTTCAAGAATCGCGCGGTGGTCGAGATGGGCATCGGCCCTGGCGAGCAATTCCTCAAAACGTGCGCGCGGCTGTTCTGCACCCATCGCTACCTTGACCGTGCGACTGGTGCTGGCCCGCTCCAGAGATAGCACGTAGCCCGCGATGCGAAACGCTGGTCCCGGTAGCAGGCCGACCGCGCTAGCGATCACACCACGGGCCAAAGCCTTGGCCCAGGCCGTTGCCCGGAAGGCAGCATAGGAGGCCGGCACAGACCAGGGCCGCACAGTTGACATGTGTGTGCGTCTCCCCAGGTGCACAATGGAGTGGAATCTTGTGAACGCTGGCCGACGGCAAAAGAATGCGCC
The DNA here is from genome assembly GCA_043741375.1 of Hyphomicrobiaceae bacterium. GTDB lineage: Bacteria > Pseudomonadota > Alphaproteobacteria > Rhizobiales > Hyphomicrobiaceae > JANYHF01. The sequence goes on from JAYUAJ010000206.1 coordinate 2,092, forward strand.
CGAAAAGGTCGCGCCCGCAGTGTCGCAGAACCCCTGATTCGCATCAAACCGAAATGCGGCGTTGTGACGACAACTGAGGTCCGGGTTCACATGGTGGCGCCAATCTGCCAAGGCACGAACTCGTTGTCGCCGTAGCCAAGCGTTTCCGATTTGGTGCGCTGGCCAGAGGCAACCTTCAGCGTCATCTCGAAGATTTCGCGGCCCTTGTCCTCCAGGCTGACGCCGTCGAGCACATCACCGCAATTTATGTCCATGTCCTCGATCATGCGCTGGTAGATATCGGTATTGGTTGCCAGTTTGAATGACGGCGTTGGCTTGCAGCCGTAGGCCGACCCGCGGCCCGTCGTAAACGCCAAAACATTGGCGCCGCCCGCCACCTGCCCGGTTGCTGAAACGGGGTCGTAGCCGGGCGTATCCATGAAGACAAAGCCCTTCTCGGTGACCGGATCGGCGTAGTGATAGACCGCCGTCAGCTCAGTCGAGCCGCCCTTGGCGGCCGCACCGAGCGACTTCTCAAGGATGGTGGTGAGGCCGCCGAGTTTGTTGCCGGGCGACGGATTGTTGTTCATCTCCATGTTGTTGCGTTTGGTGTAGTCCTCCCACCAATGAATAATATCGACCAGTTTTTCGCCCACGGCCTTGGTGGCGGCTCGGCGCGTGAGGAGATGTTCGGCGCCGTAAATTTCCGGTGTCTCCGAAAGGATCGCCGTGCCGCCGTGCTTGACCAAAATGTCGGCGGCGATCCCGAGTGCTGGATTGGCAGTGATGCCTGAATAGCCGTCCGAACCGCCGCATTGCAGGGCCAATACGATTTCCGACGCCGGCACCGTCTCGCGCTTCACGGCGTTGACCTTTGGCAGCATCGCCCGCACGGCCTCGACGCCGGCTGCCACGGTCTTGCGCGTGCCGCCGATTTCCTGGATCGTCATGGAGCGGAACAAATCGCTTTCGACAACCCCGTAAGCTTCCTTGAACTTGGGGATCTGAAAGCCTTCGCATCCCAGGCCCACCATGATCACCCCGCCCATGTTGGGATTGGTGGCGTAGCCCCAGGTGGTTTTTTTGAGAGTGTCGAAAATCACGCCGCGGTAGTCGACCACACAACCATTGGCTTGTTTCAGCGCGATGATGCCGTCGATGTTGGGATAGTCGTTAAGCACGCCCGAGCGCTCGATCTCCTTGACGATGAAGCCGGCGACCGTGGTCGAGCAGTTGACGCTGGTCAGCACACCAACATAGTTGCGCGTGCCGACCTTGCCGTTGGCGCGCCGGTAGCCCTCGAACGTCGCGCGCTGTTCCAGCGGCAGAATGATTGTCTTCTTGGCATCGACGGCATGGGCGTAGTCGTGCGACAGCTCGCCCATGCCGCAATTGTGCTCGTGGATCCAATCGCCGGGCGCAATTGCGGACTTGGCGAAACCAATAATCTGGCCGAATTTGCGCACCGGCTCGCCCTGGCGGATCGGGGCGGTCGCGAGCTTGTGTCCCTTTGGCACGCGCGCGCGTGCAACTATGCCCGACGACGTCGCGCCTGATTCGATCTGATCGATGGCGACCACGACATTGTCGGCGGCATTGAGACGGATGGAACGAGGTGCGGACGTTTGGGTCGCCATTGGCATTCCTTCGGGAATAGCGGTGACTAGGAAGTTCGTTGCCGGTGAATCGCCGGTTGCATTTCAATTGCGTCATCTTAACATGCGCCGCCGGAACAAGGACAGGTCGTCGCCATGCGCCGCAAGACATTTAAAGCGCCGAGCGGCGCGACACTACAGTTCTCCGAACTGGGATTCGGGGCTGCGCCGTTGGGAAATCTCTATGCGCCCGTGCCAGAGTCGCAATCGGACGCCACACTGGACGCAGCCTGGGCCGCCGGCATCCGGTACTACGACACCGCCCCACTCTATGGTCTCGGCCTCTCGGAAACCCGCCTCAACCGCTTTCTGCGCGGCAAACTGCGGGGTGACTATCTGATTTCCACCAAGGTGGGACGCCTCATGCACGTGTGTCCGCCTGACCAGCGCACGCGCATCGGCGCGTTTTTCGATGTCCCATCGCGCAGAGAGGAGTTCGACTACACGTATGACGGCGTCATGCGCTCCCTGGAGTTTTCGCTTGAGCGGCTGGGCTTGGACCAGATCGATATTCTGTTGGTGCACGACCTTGATGTCTTCACTCACGGCTCACAAGCGGTGCGCGACGGCCACATCGCGACTCTCATGAACAAGAGCACCGGCGGCTACAAGGCGCTGGTTAAACTGCGCGACGAAAAGTTGGTTAAAGCCATCGGCGCCGGCGTCAACGAGACTGCGGCTTGCGAACTGCTGCTGGCGCAGGGGGAGTTTGATCTGTTTTTGCTGGCGGGCCGCTACACCTTGTTGGAACAGGCCGCGCTTGAGACGTTCCTGCCGTTGTGCCAGAAGCGCGGTGTCGGGGTGATCGTCGGGGGGGCCTATAATTCCGGCATTCTCGCCTCGGGCGCAAAGCCGGGCGCGTGGTACAACTATAGCCCGGCTCCCCAAGACGTGCTCGATCGCGTGGCCGGCCTGGAACGAGTGTGTGCGTCTCATGGCGTGAAACTGGTTGAGGCGGCGCTGCGCTTCCCGCTCATGCATCCATCTGTTGTCACCGTCATTCCTGGCGCCAGCAGTCCGGACCAAATCGCTGTCAACTTGCACACATTGGCTGCCACGATCCCTGC
>JAYUAJ010000207.1:0-4791 GCA_043741375.1 Hyphomicrobiaceae bacterium
GGGCGCGCGCTGGCGCAAAATCTCCGCTGCCTGATCGACCCCGGCATTGAATCGAGAATGCCAGGTGGCGAAGAGAACGCGCTTTGCTGTCCTAGCCGCGAGTTGCATGTCGGCCAGTTCGGCCACGCTGGCGGTGGGCGGTTTCTCGATCAGGAGATGCTTTCCCGCCGCCAGCGCCTCGACTGCAAACCCATGCCGCACATGCGGCGGCGTGCAGTTGGCCACCGCAGCCACATCGGGAAGCGCGGCAAACAGCTCGGCTTGGGTCTTGAACGTTGGCACCCCCGGCACGGCGATGCCGCGCTGGCTCACCACGCCAGCGAGTTCAAAAAGACCCGTTTCAGCAATCGAAGGAAGGTGTTGATCGATGGCGATCTTGCCGATCCCGACCACGGCGAGCTTCGGCTTTGGGCTAGCGGTCATAGTCGCTCCGTCTGATCGGGGTTGCGCGGGGTTGGGCATAGCCAGACAGCGCAAGGACCGCAACCAGGTTTCAGAAACCGCTCTCGCGTACCAACACTTTGGCCACTTGCCGCCATAGCGCGACCGCAAAACTCTCCGGGGAGCCCTCAAGTTCGATCAGACCGCGCACGGTCTGGTTTGGGAGTACGGTCGCATCTGGTACAGCAAATTCCACCAGATATTGCGCGCCAACGGGCGCCAGCCGCTGCGTTGCATCCGGTTCCACGCCGATGCGCCCGCCGTAGACAGAGGCAAGTTCTGCAATGTCGATGGAGGATGCGCCCGCAAGCGCAACCTTGGAAAGCGTGACGGAAATGGCGGCACGTGTCAGGTCGTCGGGGACGAATCGCCCGGTAGCACCGGGTTGTACGCGGGCCAGCGCCGATTCGCTCATGTAACCGCGGGCGGTCAACCTCGCCCCACCCGCCATCACGGCGATCAAATCGTTCTTGGCCAGCCATAACCCAGCGCGCAGATGCGGCGCCAGGGTCGCGACAACTCCGTCAGCCGGTGCACGAACCGTTAGCTGCTCGCGCTCCGTCTGCAGCCCCGCCAGCTTGGTGGCGTTGCTGTCCAACTCGCCGGCCAGGACCAGCAATTGCGACCGATCCTGCTGATCGGCGGTGCTGCGGGCAATGCGGGCGCGGGTGAGCGCAAGTTGTATCTGCGTCGAACGAATGGCGCTGTCGAGTTCCAGCGAGGTCAGGTGCACCAATGGCGCGCCCTTGGTGAGCTTGTCGCCCCGGGCGGCATCGACACTCTCGATCATGGCGGCGCGCACCGGATAGACGCTTGCGACCTCGGCGTCCGTAAGGAGCGCCGGAACTTCGATGCGCCCCGACCACGGCACGGTCAGAGCGAGCGCGATGCCAGCAGCGAGCGAACAGGTGATCGCCGTACGCACGATCGATACATTGGCGACACCGATCTTTGGCCAGGCCATGATTTCCCTCACGATGGGGCGGGCGACGAAGAACCAGATCTCGACCGAGAACAGAATGATGCCGAGGATTTTGAAAAAGTAGTGGTAGACCAACACCGCGATGCCGGTGAAAATGATCAGGCGGTACAGCCAGATGGTCCAGGCGTAAGCGACCAGGATCCAGCCCAGGCGCACCGGCAGCACCTCCGGCGGCTTCATGTCGGGCGCGAACAGCAGCTGTCGCATGCGCCACTGCCCAAGCGCAAAGGCGCGCGGCTGCAGATTGTCCACCTGCAGCAGGTCCGAGAGCAGATAGTAGCCATCGAAGCGCGTGAATGGGCTGGAGTTGAGCACGATGCTCATGATCCAGCTGGTGGTGGCCGTGGTGAACGCGATGCCGCGCGCTGGGCCGTCGGGCAAGAAGACCCAGAGGAACGTGGCAAGGCAGGCTAACCCCAACTCGACCAGAATGCCGGCCGCATCGATCAGCAAGCGTTGCTTGCGGTTCGAGAGCCGCCAGCTGTCCGTCACGTCAGTATAGAGCAGCGGCGCCATGACGATGAAGGCGACACCAATGGTGGGGACGTGGCAGCCGTAGCGCACCGCCGTGCAGGCGTGCCCCAGTTCATGCAGGGCTTTGACGAAGACCAGGGAAATCGCAAAATAGAGCAGCCCCTCCAGCGAGAATGCGTCCCGGAAGGTGGTGACAAACTGCGTCCACTGCCGCGACACCAGATAGAGTCCGATCAGGCCGATGCCCGAAAAGCTGGCGACCGCCTGCCAGGTATAGAGCGGTTCGACATAGGGCAGCGCGGCCTTCAGGGCGGCTTGCGGGCGCATCAAAGGCACGCGGAAGAACAGGTAGTTGTGAACCAGCGTCATGGCCAGCGAATGCCGGCTCTTCTCGACCTCTTTCCACACCGTGCGCCAGGAGCCTGGCGCGTTGTCGAGCGTGAGGTGGCTGGCGCGCGCAAAGTCGATGAGACGCGTGCAGATCGCCACGTCCACGGAGAGATCGAGCCGCTCGGCGGCTGCCTCGACCCATTGCGCGATGGTCGCGCCCTCGGTCCACACCGACAGCAACTCGCGGGTTTCGTGGCTGATCTGGAAATACCGATGCTGCACCGGATCGTGCAGCACCCAACTCGGCGCCCCGCCGGGGCTGGACCCCGACAGCATGATCTCCAGGTCCTGACGCAGCGGCGGCAACCGCGGCTCCTGAGGCGCCACCAGCGCTTGCAGGCCCCCGCTCACAACCCCGCCCACTGCCTCAGCGCGGCGATCGGCCTGCGGAACAGGTAGTAGGCCAGCACGACACGATCGCCGTAAATCTGCGCCGTGCCGCGCGCGCCGAGGCGGGGCAGTTTGCCGGCCTCATCGAAGCGCGCCACCACGCGGTAAGCAAGAATGTTGCCGGGCCGCGGCCGGGCAAGATAGTCGGCCTCCGATACTTTGGCCTCACGCGCATTGAGAGGATCGCTGTCGAGGAACAGCTTCACCGCCGCTCCCGGTTTGAGGTCGATGGCATCGCCTACCGCCACGTCGATGGTCGCTTCGATATGCCCGGGGTCGGCGATCTGCATCAAGCGCTCGCCTACCGCCACGGGCCGGCCGATCAGCGATTTTTTATCCGCATACACCGCAACACCCGCGTGCGGCGCCTTGATCACCGCCCGGTCGAACAGGTTCTTGGCGAAGTCCCGCTCGGCAGTCTTCAGGTCCCATTCGGCGCGCGCCACGCTCATATCGTGACGGCCCTGAACGTCATTGAACGCCAACTGCGTCGCCTGCTTCAGGCGAGCTTCGGCCACCGACATTTCGCGTTCGGCTACGTCCAGCCGGTTGCGCAGCGACGTGTCGGTAAAACGCACGAGCACTTGATCGACATTCACCCGGTCACTGGGATCGACCAGGATCTCATCAATGACGCCTTCGATGGGGGCGGCCACGACGACCGGATCTTGCGGTGTGATCTCGAACGGGGCGAGCGTGGTCATCGGCACTGGGATGGCGAGCGCCGCCAGCGCCAGCAGCCCAGCACCGATCAAAGCATAGCGCGCAAGATAAACACTGGTGGCGAGACGCGCTGCGAGCTTGGGTTCGGCGATCAGCAACGCCATGGCATGCGCATAGGTGGCGGCCAACCGCTTGGCGATCAGAATGTCGGAGCGTGTCCAGGCCCGCTCACGGGCCAGCAGCAGGCCGCCGAGATTTTCACCGCGGCGCGCGCGCAGGGGGGTCCATAGCATGGCGCGGAACGGATAGCCGCGCACGAAATCACCTTCCGTCTTAGCGTAGGCGAAGAGGTCGAACTCGCACGTGTCGCCGAGGCCGGCATCGGCTTCGAGGCCCTTGATGGCCTGTTCCAGCCCCTGGACCAGCGGGGACGACCGCTCAACCAGGGGCAGACCAGAAATCGTCAGGATCGGTGGCGATTTGCGCGCCGGCCCGAAGACAAAGATCTGCCTGGCGCGCGAAAGTTTGCGTGTTTCGTTGGCGATCAGGTGGCGCAGCTCCTCCACCGAGCGGGCCTGGCGCGCGTCACTCTCGACGTTGAGCAACGCCATCAGACCCGCGCTGGCGTCGGCCTCGGTGGGCTTTGCTGGGTTGAGGGCAATCGCGTCCGGCTTGCCGACGAATTGCGGTACGGGCGCAGGGGCGGCCATGGCTCACCCCTCGCTGTGCTTGAAATGCGCGGCGCCGCTCATGCCCGGCAGCACACCAACGGCCGGGCCCGTGAAACGGCCGAACACCTTTATGGTCTGGCTGACGGTATCCACCGAAGCACCCAACCGCTCGACGTCTCCGGGATAAGACTGACCGGTTTCATCGACGGCGAATTGAAACGTTTCACCTGGCTTGAGCCAGACCAGCCAGGCCGAGGGCACGATCAGTTCAATGCTGGGCATGCCTTCGGCCACGATGGACAACATGGGCCGGCTCGGCACCGGATACTCATGCTCGTGAATGTCGATGCCGGTGATGCGGCCGTCGTAGGGCGCCGCTATGCTGCACTGGGAGAGACGTGCACGGATCGAATCGGCCTCGGCATGAGCCTTGTCGGTACGGGCGCGTGCCGTCTCGGTTTCGGTGCGATTGCCCGCGTTGCGCTTTTCCAACAGGAGCGCGCTATCCAGCGAAACGCGCATCTCGCGCTCCTGGGCGTCCGCCGAAGCCAAATCAGCCTGCTGGCGCGCGCAATCGAATGCGATCAGCACGTCGTCTTTATGAAACGACTCGCCGTCCTTGAAGCCGACGTTGGTCACGCGAGCTGAAATGTCCGTGGACAGCGTGGCCTGCGCTAACGGACGCAACACGCCGCGCACCAAAACGGCATCGGCGGCCGTGGCACCCGGCAGTGCAGTAATGAATATGGCGCAGGTGCAAAGCGCGACCCGGTGCGCAAA
>JAYUAJ010000208.1:0-11061 GCA_043741375.1 Hyphomicrobiaceae bacterium
CTCCGCGATCATCATCGCTGGCGCCGAGGTGTTGCCGCCGACGATCGCCGGCATGATCGAGGCGTCGGCCACGCGCAAGCCCGCGAGACCGTGGACGCGCAGGTGCGCGTCGGTGACGGCGCCGGCGGCTGGGTCGGCGCCCATCGCGCAACTGCCGACGGGGTGAAAAATCGTGTTGGAGCTTGCCCGCACCCATGCGTCGATCGCAGTATCGCTGGCGAGGTCTTCCGCAACCGGAGAGATGGCGCCGGCATCCCAATCCGAGAGCGGCTTGGTCTGCGCTAGTCTGTGCGCGAGCCGGACGCCATCGCGCATGCAGACGATGTCGTCCGGATGCGACAGGTAGCCGGGATGGATGTCTGGCGGCACGGTAGGATCGGCGGACGTGATGGCGATGCGGCCGCGCGATTTGGGCCGAAGCTGGTAGAAACAGACGATGTAACCGTGCTGGCCCTGACCCTTCTGCGTCGTCTCCAAGTTAAGTCCGGGAACGGCGACGATGTGAATGTCGGGGATCGTGAGTGCCGGCCGCGTTTTCAGGAAACCGCCGGCTTCGAGCGGCACACTGGACCCTGGCCCTCCGGCGCCGAGCAAGGTGCGAAAGCCTGCAGCGAACGCGCGATCCGGCCGGAACAGGCTGTAGAGAGTCTCGGGCCGGGTGCTGCGATAGCGGAGATAGACGCCGAGGTGATCGTGCAGGTTTTGCCCGACACCGGAGAGATGGTGCACCGGGGCGATACCGAGCTTCGACAGCGCACGGCCGTCGCCGATGCCAGAGCGCTGCAACAGCGCCGGTGAGCCGATGGCGCCGGCGGCAATGATAATTTCCCCACTTGCTGCGATGCGCTTTGCATGGCCATGGCGTGTGATGTCGATGGCGACGGCGCGGTGGTTTTCGATGACGATGCGATCAGCGTGAACGCCGGTCCAGACTTCGAGATTGCGCCGCCCGCGCGCGGGCCTCAGGAATGCCGTGGCTGCGCTTTCGCGACGGCCATCGCGGATGTTGAAATCAAACAGGCCAAGGCCCTCCTGGCCGGCGCCGTTGAAGTCATCATTGGCCCTGAAGCCGCAAGTAGCTCCTGCGCTCAGAAAATCCCGGTAAATCGGATGTGCACCGCGCGCTCGGACGACCTGCAGCGGACCTCCTTTGCCGTGGAAGCGATCGTCGCGCTCGATATGGTCTTCGCTCTTCAGAAAGTACGGCAGCACGTCGTCGTAACCCCAGCCGGCGAGGCCGCGGTCGCGCCAACCGTCGTAGTCGGCGCGGTGGCCGCGCATGTACATCATGCCGTTGATCGACGATGAGCCGCCGAGCACTTTTCCGCGCGGCCACTTGATCGAGCGGCCGTCGATGCCCGGATCGGGCGCGGTTTCGTAGTTCCAGTTGATCGACTTCCAGAAGTAGACGAGGCCGGCGGCGAGCGGCACCTTGATCAGCGGATTGGTGTCGCGTGGGCCAGCTTCGAGCAGTAGCACTCGGTGGCGGCCGTTTTCCGAAAGCCGGTTGGCGAGCACGCAGCCGGCCGAGCCTGCGCCGACAATGATGAAGTCAAATGTGTCCATGCCTCAGACCTTCCGCCAGGAGCGAGCGCGAGCTGCTGGCGCCGCGACAACAGCGGGGTCGAACGGCGGCAGCGCATAGCCGTGCGGCTGCGGTGGGCCGGACGAATACCCCGTTGCCCGCTCGACTGTCCCGCGCACCGCTGGGTCGGTGTAATAGGCCGTGTAGACGCCCGTCAGCATCGTTGCGAACGCTGCGGGGTGTGCGGCTTCGACGGCGGCGACGTCCGCCTCGGTTATCGGGTCTGGCAGCGCCGCCAGCACGATCTCCAGCGCGGCGCCGAATCGGTCCAGCTTGGCCGTCATCCAAGCCTGGACCTGCGTTCCTGAGCCTGTTGGAAATCCCTCATCGCCCGGCAGCAGAACATCAATGAGCGCGGCGAGTTTCGTCATGCTGTCTCCCGGTTGTGTCGATCGGCGATCAAGCGGTCTGCTGCCCGAAGTGCAATCGCCTGAATGGTCGACGTCGGATTGAGCGCAGCCGCCGTCACGAATACTGAGCCGTCGATGACCATGAGGTTTGGAACGTCGTGGGCGGCGCAGTCGGCGTTGACCACGGACGTTTCGGGGTCGCTGCCCATCCGTGCGGTGCCGAGCAAATGGAAACCCGCCGGCGCGATCAGCGGCACACGTTCTACGCGAGAAGCGCCTGCGGCGGCAAAGGCCTCGGTAGCGCGCTCCAAACCGAAGTCGAGGATTGCCTGGGCGTTAGGGCCGACCCGGTAAGTGGTCTTGGCTGCGGGTGCGCCGAACCGGTCCTTCAGCGTTGACGACAGCGTAACCCGGTTGATCTCTTCGGGAAGATCCTCTGTGGTCACCGTCAGGCTTGTCGTATGTGCAAAGGTTTCGAGGAACGCGCGGTGGTGTCCGCGGCCCCATGGCACGCGCGGGAGGTAGCCGCCGCAAGCGGCGCCGACGGGACCATCGGCGCGCACGCACTGCATTTGGAAACCGCGCTTGAAAGGCCGCGCCGGGTCGGTCTCGTAAAACTCCTGGCAGAGGATCGAGGCTGCGAAGGGGCCCTTGTAGCCATCGAGCCGTTCAGCGAACACACCGGTGACGAGTCCTGTCGGATGGTGCATGAGGCGTCTTCCCACCAGCCCCGAGCGGTTGGCGATGTCGGAGAGGAGCAACAGGCGCGCCGTGCCAACGCCATTGGCGGCGAGGACGATGATGCTTGCGTTCACGCGATGCTCGTGGCCCTCACGATCATAGTAAGCGACGCCCGTTGCCAGACCACGTGCGTTGGTCTCGATACGGAAGACGTTTGCGCCGGTGACGAGCCGCGCGCCCAACTTCAAAGCCATCGGCCAATAGGTGACGTCGGCGGACGATCGCGCTTTCGTTGGGCAGCCGAGATCGCACGGCCCGCAATTGTTGCAAACGCTACGGCCTTCGCCGTGCGTAGCCGTGTTGATCGCCATGTCAGCCGGCCACCAGAGCCAGCCGAGCCGGTCGAAGGCCGCCGCCATTCTCGCGCCGCCGCCGCCAAGCGGAACCGGCGCCATCTGGCGGGGCGAACGTGGTGGATTTCCGGGATCACCCGCCAAGCCGGCGACGCCGACGATGGCGTCGTTTTCCTCGTAGTACGGCGCAAGGTCTTCGTAACGGATTGGCCAGTCATCGGCGACGCCGTCGAGCGTACGCACCCGGAAATCTGAAGGGCGAAAGCGCGGGAAATGCGCGCCCCAGTGGATGGTCGAGCCGCCGACGCCGTTGTACATCAGGGGCTTGATCGCCGCGTCTGCGTCGTCAATGGGCGGATCGCAGCGCATACGCCGGATGTTGGAGCTTGGGTGATGGGTGGTTTGCCGGGCCGCCTCCCAGTCGTTGCCGAGCGAGGGCAGCGCGGAATAGTCGGCCCAGTCGCCCTGTTCGAGGCACGTGACGGCGATGCCTGCGGAAGCGAGGCGCCAGGCAAACGCCGCGCCTGCCGCGCCAGCGCCGACAATCAAGCAGTCGACCGTATCGCCGCGCCTCGCCGTCATCCGACGAACTCCGCGCCGTTCATCGCGATGGTCTGGCCGTTGATGTATTCGGCTTCGCTGGACGCCAGCCACGAGACGGTCGCCGCCACTTCGGCTGGCGTGCCGAAACGGCCCCACGGCACGGAGGCGCGGAACATCTCCACCACATCGCTAGGGGGTTTGCCGGTGGCGCGTGCAAAGCCGTCGGCGATGCGCTCCCAGAATGGGGTCTCGATGTGGCCGGGCGCGTAGCAATTGACCCGGATGCGGTGCGGCGCGAGTTCGAGCGCGAGCGCCTGCGAAAATACCATGACGGCGGCCTTGCTGGCACAATAGCCGCTGATCTGCCCCACCCCGCGCTTAGCCGCGCCAGACGCCGCATTGATGATGGAGCCCGGTTTTCCATGCGCGATCATCCGCCGGGCCGACTCGCGCGACCCGAGGAACACGCCGTCTACGTTCACCGCCATCAATCGCCGCCAGTCGGCGAGCGCAGTCTCGACCACCGGGCCGACGTCGATGACGCCGGCATTGTTGACCATCAGATCAACCGGCCCGAACGCCGCTTCTGCGCGATCAAACGCAGCGATCACCGACGCTTCGTTGCGGACATCTGTTTCCACCGCAATCGTTTCCGGGCCAAGCCGTTTGACTTCGTCGGCAAGCCGCTGCCCGTCCACATCCGCCATCGCCACTCGGGCGCCGTCGGCCAGCAACCGCTCGGCGATCGCGAGGCCAATGCCGCTGGCGGCGCCGGTGACGAACGCAATCCGTCCAGTATGCCGGTTCATGGGCTACCCCCGATTGGAACCTCGCCAGCGAGCACCCGCATGCAGCGCACCAGGCGCCCTTCGGCATGCATTGCGAGAGTTTGCGGCGTAACTCCGCACGCCTCCGTCACATGCTGGCAGCGGCTGGCGAGATAGCAGCCGGGCGGAAGATCGATCGGGCTTGGGATTTCACCGGCGAGCGCGTTGACCGCCGGCCGGTCCACCCTGCGACGCGCGGGGTCGGCCGTCAGATGCGCGCCAAGCAGCGCTTGCGCATAGGGGTGGGCCGGGCGCTTGAAAACCTGCTCCGTCGTTCCGACCTCGACGATCTGGCCGAGGTACATCACCGCCACCCGATCACAGACATGCTGCACCGTCGTCAGGTCATGACTGATGAAGAGGTACGCGAGGCCGAGGTCCTTTTTCAGGCGCGCGAGCAGGTCGATGAAGCCGACGCGGGCGAGCGGCGACAGCACCGAGGTCGGCTCGTCGAGCACGATGAATTCCGGGCCGGTCGCCAGCGCGCGGGCGATGTTGAGGCGCTGCAGGGCGCCGGCGCCAAGCCCGCGCGGCTTTTCGCCCATGCGCTTTGGATCAAGACCAACCAGATCGAGCAACTCACCGATCCGCCGGCGTTTCCCGATAGCGTCGAGATCCGTATGCAGATCGAGCGGTTCCCGGATCACGTCTTCCATGGTGTAGCGCGGGTTGAGCGCGTCATAGGGGTCCTGGAATACGATTTGTAGTTTTGAGCGGAACCGCCGCAGTTCCGCTGGCTTGATCGACGCGATCGACTGGCCGCGATAGCGGATGTCGCCGGTGGTCGGCTCCACGAGCCGCAACAGGCAGCGGCCGACGGTGGTTTTGCCCGACCCGGATTCACCGACAAGGCCAAGCGATTCGCCCGGCCGGATGGCAAAGGAAACGCCGTCGACCGCTTGCACCTTCTTGTCGCTGCCCTTGATGGAGAAGTGTTTGACGAGGTCCCGCACCTCTATCAACGGCGCGATATCGGCGGCGAACTTAGCGGGCGTCCCGGGAGCGCGAGCGAGCGAGAGCACCTGGCGGCTGTAGGCGTGTTGGGGGTTGGCGAAGAAATCGCGAGTAGTGGCGCCTTCGACGATCCGGCCCTCGTGCAGCACCAGCACCCGGTCGCAATAATTGGCGATGATGCCGAGGTCCTGCGTCACCAAAAGGATAGCGGATCCCGTCGCCCGCACGGTCGCCGCCATCTCGTCGAGGAACTGCGCCTGGATCGTCACATCGAGGCCGCTGGTCGGCTCGTCCGCGACTAACAGGCGCGGGGTGGACGACAGCGCCATCGAGATCAGCGCGCGCTGCGCCATGCCGCCGGACAATTCGTGTGCGTATGAATGGGCCCGCCGCTCCGGGTCGTTGATGCCGACATTTCGCAACAGATCCACGGCGCGCCGCCAACCCTCTTTCGAACTGGCGTCGCTATGCGCGCGATAAGCGTTGGAAATCTGCCGGCCGACCGGCAACATTGGGTGCAATGCGCCGCGCGGATTTTGCACGATCAGCGCGAGGTCCTTGCCGCGAATGGCGCGCAGGTCCTCTGGCGGCAGGGTCAACAGATCCTTGCCAAGAAACCGCACTTCGCCCTCGAGAATCCGGCCGGGTGGACGGACGAGGCCGAGCATAGCCAGCGCGGCCGTTGATTTTCCCGAACCCGCGTCGCCAAGCAGTCCGACCACTTCGCGCTCACGGATCGTGAGGTCGAGACCGTCGATCGGCGTCACCATGCGCCTTTGAACGGGATAGCCGACCTTGAGGCCTTTCACCTCCAGCAGGAGCGGCGCGTCAGCCGGCGGCATAGCGGCGCTCCAGAGCGTTGCCGAGGACGGCAAAGCCGAAAACGGTGATTGAGATGGCGATGCCCGGGAACACTGATGGCCACCATTCGCCAAGGACGATCTGGTTGGCGCCGGTCGAAATCATCAGCCCCCATTCTGGCGTCGGCGGCTGCACCCCGGCGCCGACGAACGAGAGCCCGGCTGTCAGCAGGATGGCGAACCCGATGGTGACGGAGGATTGGATCAAGGCTGGAGTCAGCGAGTTCGGCAGCACGTGCTTTATTGCGATCATCGCCTCGTCATTGCCAATCGCGCGCGCCGCTTCAACATAGCCGCGCACTTTCTGCCCCATCACTTCGGCGCGCGTCAGGCGGATGTAAATTGGCGTATAGAGCGCCGCCAGCGCGATCACGATGTTGCCCGTGGAACGGCCGCCAAGCGCGACCAGGATCATCGCTGAGATGAACACTGGGAACGATTGCAGGACATCAGAAACGCGCATGATTATTTCGGTGCCGAGGTTCCGGAAGTAGCCGCACAGCAGTCCGATCGAGATGCCCAGCAACAGCGACAGGCCATTGGCGACCAGCGCTATGGTGAGGTCGATGCGCGGCGCCGAAATCACGCGGGAAAAGATGTCGAGGCCGGACGCGTCGGTGCCGAACCAGTGCACGGGCGGTGTGTTTTTTGAAACGATCGCAGTCAGGATCAATCGCGGAAGATCGGCGATGGCGGGCGGTGGCGACGAAACTTCGGGCGTCGTCAGCGTCGGGTTGTAAGGCGCGAGCGCCGGGCCAAAAGCGGCCAGGAACAGCACAAGCGCGACGATCGCTGCGCCGACGCGGAACAGCCAGTCGGCGCCCGCGGGTTCGATGTGATCAGCTACGGACAGGCTCTCACTCATCCTTGCGCCAACCTCGGATCAATGATCGCGTGCAAAAGGTCGAGCAGGAGATAGACGACAAGCGAGATCGCGGTGATGACCAGTACTACGCCCTGGATCGCAGGATAGTCGAACGCGAGAATCGAGCGTACCGCGTACTGACCGATGCCGGGCAGCGAGAACACGCTCTCAACCAGCACAGCGCCACCAAGCATGAAACCGTAGAGGATGCCGATCAGCGTCATCGACGGCGCCATCGCGGCGCGCAGCGCATAGCGCGCGATGGTGGAGCCCGGCATGCCGGCGGCCCTTGCGTAGAGGACGAAATCGGCAGTGAGCGCCTGTTCCATATTCTGCCGCACCATCTTGATGATCGGGCCTGACAGAATGAACACCAGCGTTGCGACCGGCAACATCAGATGATGGAGGAGATCGAAAAAGGTCGTAAGATCGCCGGCCAGCAGACTGTCGATGGTGTAAAAGCCAGTGCGCGCTGGCGGTGGCGAATTCATGGGATTGATGAGGCCGAGCGGCGGCGGGGCGATGCCGAGCTTGAAGTAGAAGACGAAGACAAACAGCAGCGCCCACCAGAACTCCGGCTGCGAGCCGGCGAACAGGCCATAGACGAAAACCGCTTTGTCGGTCTTGCCGCCCGGCCGGAGCGCCGCCAGCATGCCGATCGGAACGGCGATGATGAAGGCGATGACGAAGGCCATGGTGATGAGTTCCAGCGTCACCGGCAGCGTCGTCGCGATGTCTTTCAGCACCGGCGAATTGGAAACCCACGAGGTGCCAAGATTGCCTTGCAGGAGACCTTTGCCTTGGCTTGGCGCAAGACCCAGGTAGTGCAGCAGCTGAGTGATGATCGGCCGGTCGACGCCGATCGACTTCGCTGCTTGGGCATAGGCCGCCTTCGACGGATTGATGCCGACAAAGCGCGACACTGGATCGGCCGGCATCAGCCGGATCAAAAAGAACACCGCGACGGTCAGCCCCAAAAGCTGCACCACGCCGACCGAGAGCCGTCTAAGAATGGTGCGCAGTAGCACGGGTGAGTGGACCTTTGACTGCGGTGTGGCGAACGCCCTCTTCCCGCCGAGGAAGAGGGCGCTCGAGATTTGCTTTACTGTCCCTTCAGGTCAAAGAAGCGAATCGAGTTGTCGGGATGCCAGCCGATGCCGCTGATCTTGTCGGACCAGGCGAACTGGGTCTTGTACTCGACCACCGGCAACCAGGCGACATCGGACATCAGCTGTTTCTGGATGCTGGCGAGCATAGCGTCCCGCTTGGCGTGGTCCGGCTCGACCCGGGCCTTCGCCCAGGTGTCGTCAACCATCGGGTTCGAATAGTTGATCATATTGTTGAGGCCGCCCTTGTCGCCGGAGACGAAGAACAGCTGCGTGGCGTAACCAGCGTCAACGCCGATCGGCTTTTCCTGTTCGTTGATGGCGAAGGGGAGATCCTTCTTCACCAACTGCCGGTCGCCATACTGGGTCTGCGGCATTGGATTCAGCGTCACCGGGAAGCCGGCCCCGCGCAGCGATGTCTGGATCGCGTTCACGATTGGCCCGACGGTCGTTTCTTTTTCGGCGACATAGGACAACGCGAAGCTGTCTGCGAATGCCTCAAGCCCCTTGCCATCCGGGTACCCTGCTTCGGCGAGCAGCGCTTTGGCTTTGGCGATGTCGGTCTTGTAGGGTTCGGCCGCCGCCGCGTAACCAGGATAGGATGATGGCACCACGCCTGCCCAGGTGCTCGCCTGTCCAAAATAGCCATTGGCGATGATTGCGTCATAGGGGATCGCGTAGGCGATGGCCTGACGGACCTTGATGTTATCGAACGGCTTAGACTTGAAGTTCATATGGACGAACAGGTTCTGGTTGCCGGAATGCCCGCCGACCTTCACGCCCGGCGCTTTGCGCAGACTGTCATATTCCTTCGGCGTCAGGCTCTGCGCCAGCTGGGCCTGGCCCGATTGCAGCACAACGACGCGGTTGGACGACTGCGGCACCTTTTTCATGACGACGCGGCCGATCGATGGCTTGCCACGGTAGTAGTCCGGGTTGGCGGTCAGCGCGAATTCGTTGTCCTTGGTCCAGCGCTCGATGCAGTAGGCGCCAAACGAACCCATGCCCTCGTTGTTGACGAAGTTATGCGACCATGGATCCTCCTTCGTCGCGTGCTTTTCCATCGTCTCCTTGTCGAAGATCATCAGGCCAAAAATCGTCAGCACAGGCAGGAACAGCGTGTTCGGCTCGGCCTGGCGGATTTTCACGGTAAGGTCGTCGACCTTCGTGACTTCGTCGCCAAGCACCTTGGCCTTCTTGTTCTCTTCCTTGTCGCCGAAAACTGCCGGGGTGAAGTTGGCGATCGAGCCAACGTTGGAGAGGAACCAGCCGATCGGGGCGGCGCCCGATACGCTCTTTGCACGGGCGAAGGTATAGAGCACGTCATCGGCGGTCAGCGTCGCGCCGCCGCAACCCTTGACGCCAGCGCGCAGCTTGAAAGTCCAGGTCAGGGTCGCCTTGTCAAACGTCCAGCTCTCGGCGAGGCGGCCTTCGAATTTGCCAAAATCGGGGATCGACACGCCCTCGGAATTCACTTCCTTGGTGGCGTAATAGACCAGCGGTTCCATCACGTTGACCATGCCGGTCTGGCTGGTCGGGATCGCCGCAGCGGGGCCATCATAGTTGAGGCCAGCTGGCACATCCTCCGCGAGGAAGAGCACATCGGCAGCGGACGCTGGCGCTGCGAGAGCAAGGCCCGCGAGCGCGGTCGATGCAAGAAGTGTCAAGAAATTCCGTGACATGGACGACGTTTCCTCCGGCTTTTTGGGACTTCACCAACATTTTTCGGGCGGGCGTTTCACCTCTTGACCCGAAAATTCATCCGGACAAATCTTCGACTCTGAATGAAACATATGTCAAGCAGGATCACCTCAAGCCGGTTCGGCGACGGGCAATTTAGCTATGCGGGAGCGGTGACGGATGATTGCGTGGAGGTGGCCGAACGGCGCGCGGCTGACGATGTCCTTCGTTGTCAACGTCGAGGAAGGCTCCGAGATGTCGACCGCCGAAGGCGACAAGGGGCCGGAGCCTGTCGACGAACTCGGCGTCACGTTGAAGATCCCGATCCGGAATTTCGGGAATGAATCGAACTACCGCTACGGCCTGAAAGCTGGCGGCGCCCGTGTGCTCAGCGTGCTGAAGGAAACCAGGATCCGCGCGAGTTTCACCGCCGCTGCGCTGTCACTAGAGCGCGCGCCGGAGTTGACCGCCGAAATCGTGCGCCAAGGCCACGAAGTGACAAGCCACGGCTGGCGTTGGGTGCATCAGTTTTCCTATGACGAGGCGCGCGAGCGGGAGTTCATCGACAAGGCCGTCGCCTCAATCACGAAATCCACGGGGACGCGCCCCGTCGGCTGGCTCTCGCGCTATCTGCACACGCCGAACACTCGCCGGCTGCTGGCCGAGGCGGGATTCCTGTATCACATGGACGATTATTCCGACGACGCACCGTTCTGGGATGTGGTCGAAACGTCCAGTGGCCGAAGGCCTATCGTGATCGTACCGTATGCGCTCGATACCAACGACATGAAGTTCTGGCTGGCGCCGGGGTATACGCCCGAGCAGTGGCTCGACTACGCGGTCGCGACGTTTGATCGACTGTATGCGGAGGGTGAGGCGGGACCGCGGATGATGTCGCTCGGCCTGCATCTTCGGATCATCGGCCGGCCGGGGCGGATCGGAGCACTTGAGCGTTTCATCGCGCACGTGAAGAGCAAGCCCGATGTCTGGATCGCCACCCGCCGGGCGATCGCCGAGCACTTCGCGGCGGCGGCGCCAGCGCCATGACCAGGGTGTCCGCAGAGGCATTCGGCGCGAGGATCGCTGGCGCCGTGGATGGCGTCCGAACCGCTACCGATTTCGAGGCGGCGCTGCGTTTGCTCAATGCGCTATCGGTCGAAACGTTGGGCGATCCTTCGGCAGCGACGCGCCCTGGCATGCTTAAGGCCGGAGAGCGCGACTATCGCGTCGCCGGCACGTTTCTCGTCACGCCGGACC
>JAYUAJ010000209.1:0-1952 GCA_043741375.1 Hyphomicrobiaceae bacterium
GTGGTGAGACTATCGTCGAAACGATCGAGGGCGCAGGGCATATCGCTGCACTCGATCGGCCTGACGACGTGGCAAAGGCCGTACTCCGCTGGCTCGATCGATGATGGACTATCACCAGGCGGGGCTCGATCGCGAGGTTGCCGCGCTACTTGCCGCGATCGCCGCATCGGGCGCGCCGGCCCTCGAGACACTCACCCCCAACGAAGCGCGGGCGTCAGTCGCGCTTATGCGCGAAATGCTGTGGCCACCAGTGCCGGACGTGATAATTCGCACCGTCGAGGCAGGAGACCAGTTGCCTGTCCGTATCCGGATTTATCGACCGCCAAATACCGGCGGCGACCAGTTGCTGCCAGGTATGATCTATTTTCACGGCGGCGGCTGGGTGGTGGGCGACAGAGGTGGCTCGGTTTGTTTGAACAGCCTCGCGGGGTTGTTAAGTGGATTGCCAGCCGTCGATCATGCCGCTGCGAGAAGCGGCTGGTGGAAGTATACCTCGTCGGGTGTGCGGCAGCCAAGGCTCGAGTGTGGCCGGCCACTGTTGTAAAAGTTGAAGTAGCGGCCGATCCCGGCCCGGGCCTCCGGAACCGAGGCGTAGGCATGGAGGTAAACCTCCTCGTATTTGACCGAGCGCCACAGGCGCTCAACGAACACATTGTCGCGCCAGCAGCCTCTGCCGTCCATGCTGATCGCGATCTCCTCGCGCTTGAGCACGCCGGTGAAGTCGGTGCTTGTAAATTGGCTGCCCTGATCGGTGTTGAAGATGTCCGGCTTTCCGAAGCGCGCCAGCGCTTCCTCCAACGCCGCGATGCAAAAGTCGGCGTCGAGCGTGATCGACACCCGCCAGCTGAGCACCCGGCGGCTGAACCAGTCGACGATCGCGACAAGATAGACGAAGCCGCGCGCCATCGGGATATAGCTGATGTCGGTTGCCCACACCTGGTTAGGCCGCGTCACTGCCAGCTTGCGGAGCAGATAGGGATAGACCCTGTGCCCCGGCGCCGGCTTCGACGTGTTGGGCCGGCGGTATATTGCCACAATGCCCATCTTCTTCATCAACGTCGCGACGTGCAGTCTGCCGACCCTGATGCCTCCGCGACCCAGCAGGGCGCGGAGCATCCGACTGCCGGCGAACGGATAGTCCATGTGCAACTCGTCGATCCGGCGCATGATGGCGAGGTCGACCACCGATACGGGCCGCCGCAGATAATAGACGCTGCCGCGGCTGATCCCCAGCTGCTGCGCCTGCCGCTTCACCGGCAGGGTGTGCGACCGGTCGATCATCGCTTTGCGCTCGGCAACAGGCCGGCTCTGCCGAGCGCACCGGACAAAAAATCGTTGGCCAGCGTCAGCTCGCCGATCTTGGCGTGCAGGACCTTGACGTCGATCGCCGGCTCAGCCGAGTTCGGCTCCACGCCGAACACGTCGGCCGCGCTCTCCAGAAGCTTTGCGCGCCATTGCGTGATCAGGTTTGGGTGAACGTCGAACTGCTGCGCCAGCTCCGTCAGCGTCCTCTCGCCCTTCACGGCAGCCAATGCCACCTTCGCCTTGAAAGCCGGGCTGTGATTCCGGCGCGGTCGTTTGCTCATCATGCCTCCTATGAGCAGCCATTCTGGCTGCCTTCAGGCCGGCAATCCACTCATCCCACTGTCCAAATTTCCCGAGCCACCTCTGGATCGCGGCGCACGCGCGGGAACTCGGGTTGGACGTGGATCGACTAGCGCTCGGCGGGGACAGCGCAGGTAGCGCACTCGCGGCATCCACGGCGATTTGGTGTCGGGACCGAGGTGATCCTTCGATCCGAGCAGAGTTCCTTCTCTATCCTGCCGTCGACCTCGACCAAGAGCGGGCTTCGTTCCGGGAAATAGGCGAAGGCTATATCCTGACGACACGCGCACTGCGCTGGTTCCGCGACCATTATCTGGAGCGGCGGAGCGACGCCGAGGACTGGCGCG
>JAYUAJ010000210.1:0-11045 GCA_043741375.1 Hyphomicrobiaceae bacterium
CGCTTGGCGGCAAGCGCGGTATCGGGCTGGAAGGCGCGCTCCCGATTTTTGAT
Organism: Hyphomicrobiaceae bacterium; assembly: GCA_043741375.1. Lineage (GTDB taxonomy): Bacteria > Pseudomonadota > Alphaproteobacteria > Rhizobiales > Hyphomicrobiaceae > JANYHF01. The sequence continues at coordinate 54 of JAYUAJ010000210.1, forward strand.
GAAGTGCGAGCCAAATTCGGGTTGTCGATCGTCACCGACGTGCACACCGAAGAACAATGTGCCGTGCTCGCCGCGCATGTCGACGTGCTGCAGATCCCCGCCTTCCTGTGCCGCCAGACCGATCTGCTGATCGCAGCGGCCAAGACGGGAAAAGTGATCAAGGTCAAGAAGGGCCAGTTCCTCGCTCCTTGGGACATGAAGTACGTGGTCGCCAAGATCACCGGCTCGGGCAATGCAAACGTGCTCGTCACCGAGCGCGGCGCCAGTTTCGGCTACAACACGTTGGTCTCGGACATGCGCGCGCTTCCGATTCTGGCCGAGACGGGCTGCCCGGTGATTTTCGACGCTACACACTCCGTGCAGCAGCCGGGTGGACAGGGGGGCTCGTCGGGCGGCGACCGCAAGATGGTGCCGGTACTGGCGCGGGCGGCCGTGGCGGTGGGCGTGGCGGGCCTGTTCATCGAGACGCATCAGGACCCGGACAACGCACCGAGCGATGGTCCGAATATGGTGCCGCTGCGCGAGTTTGAGGGTTTGATGCGCGGGTTGATGCGGATCGATGGGGTGGTAAAGGGGCCACTGAGTTGAGTCTCACCCGCTTCGAAAGAGCTTAACAGCCTCGTCGCAATCGAACAGATACAGCAACTGCCGCAGTGCCTGCCCCCTTTCGCTGCTGAGGTGGGGATCGCGTGACAAGGTCAGCGCGGCGTCGGCGCGGGCCAGTTCCAAGAGTTCGGCGAAATTCGGTACTTCGGCCATGCGGAATTCCGGGGCGCCGCTCTGGCGCGTGCCGAGCACTTCGCCACCGCCGCGCAGGCGTAGATCCTCTTCGGCGATGCGGAAACCGTCCTCGGTCTCGCGCATCATTTCGATGCGGGCCTTGGCCGTCTCGCCGAGCGGCCCCTGATAGAGCAGGATGCACGTGGACTGACGTTCGCCGCGCCCGACGCGGCCCCGAAGCTGATGCAGCTGGGCCAGGCCAAAGCGCTCGGCGTGTTCGATGACCATGATCGAGGCGTTGGGCACGTTGACGCCGACCTCGATGACGGTGGTGGCGACCAGAATCGCGAGTGCGCCGGAGGAGAAGGCGGCCATGACGTCGTCCTTGGCCGGCCCTGGCATTTGGCCGTGAATGAGGCCGACCCGGTCGCCGAAATATTGGCGCAGGTGCGCGGCCCGCTCCTCGGCGGCGGCCAGTTCCGAGACATCTGACGTCTCCACCAGCGGGCAGACCCAGTAGATTTGGGCGCCCTGTTGCAGCGCACGGCTCAGGGCTTCGATGATTTCATCGATGCGGTCTGTGGAAACCGCCCGCGTCGTCACCGGTTTGCGGCCAGCCGGCTTTTCGGTGAGCTTGGATACTTCCAGATCGCCGTAGTGGGTCAAAAGCAGCGTGCGCGGAATGGGCGTCGCCGTCATGAACAGCACGTTGGCGCCGGAAGGGCCACCTTTGGCCTGCAAGGCGAGGCGTTGCTGCACGCCAAAGCGGTGTTGCTCGTCGATGACGGCGACGGCGAGATCCCTGTAGACTACTTCCTCCTGAAACAGCGCGTGCGTTCCGATCAGCAGATCGATAGTCCCTTCGGCGAGTTGAGCCAGCACCTGCTTGCGGATCTTGCCCTTCTCGCGGCCCGTGAGCAGGCCGATCCGTATGCCCGCCATTTCAGCCAGCGGCCCGATGGTCTCGGCGTGCTGACGCGCCAGGACCTCGGTAGGCGCCATGATGGCCGCCTGCGATCCCGCCTCGATCGCGATCGCCGCCGCCATCAGCGCCACCACCGTCTTGCCGCTGCCCACATCGCCCTGCAGCAAGCGCATCATGCGATGCGGGGCGGCGAGATCTGCCTCCACGTCGGCCACCGCGCGGATTTGCGACCCGGTCATGGAGAACGGCAGGGCCTTTTTCACCCGCTCGCGCACGCGGCCGTCGCCGACCACGCTGCGGCCGGGTTGCGATTTCTGGCTCTGGCGCACCAGCGCGAGCGCCAGCTGCCCCGCCAGCAGTTCGTCGAAGGCGAGGCGCTGCCAGGGCGGCGCGCCGGTGGAAATATCGGCCGGCTCCTGCGGAAAGTGCAGCCGATGAAAGCTTTCCGCAAACCCGAGCGCGTTCAGCTTGGCCACAACCGTCGCTTCAAGCCACTCCGGAATAACCGGGATCAAGTCCAGCGCCCGGCCGATCAGCTTATGCAGCACCTTTCCTGACAGGCCTGCCGTCAGCGGATAGACCGGCTCCAGCAGCGGCAGCTTGTTGAGCTCATCGGCCCCCACCACATGGTCGGGGTGCGTCATCTGCAGCTTTTCGCCATAGGCCTCGATGCGGCCCGAGACATAACGCTCCTCGCCGACCGGCAGCATGCGCTCCACATAGCGCCGGTCGGCGTGGAAAAAGACGATCTCCAGCTTGGCGGTCGCGTCCTCGGCCAGCACCGTATGCGGCGCGCGGCTGCCTCCCGCCGGAATGCGATGCTTGCGGACGATCACTTTGACGGTGGCGATGGCGCCGGGAACGGCCTCGGCCAGCGCTGGCATGGCGCGCCGGTCGATGACGCCGCTCGGGTGGTGCATGAGCAGGTCGATCAGCCGCGGCTCGGCCACCTGCCCGGGCAGCGCCAGCGCCTTCTTCAGCAGCAATAGATTGCGAGGCCCCACGCCCTCCAGGCTCTGCGCCGATGCAAACAGGGGATTGAGGTGTTCGGGGCGCATTGAAACTTAGGAGGTCCATTTTGCCTTCTCCTGTGGGGAGAAGGTGGCGCCCTTGCGCGGATGCGCAAAAAGCAATAAGCGCCGGATGAGGGGTATAGAGGTGCGAGTGGTGAACGGCGGCGCAATCGCCGCAGCACTATACCCCTCATCCGCCCTTCGGGCACCTTCTCCCCACGACGGGAGAAGGCGAAAGAGCCGCGACATCGGAGATTTTGATTGACTGTTGCCGACCACAACGACCTCAACCTGCGCCGCCGGCGGTGCCTGTACCGGGCCACCCGTCGTGGCATAAAGGAGATGGATTGGCTGCTCGGGCGCTATGCCGAGGCGGTGTTGCCGTCGGCCGACGCCGAGGCGGTGGCCTTCTGGGAGAGGCTGGTCGAGCTGCCCGACCCGCAGTTCCAGGACTGGATCATGGGGCATGCGGCGGCGGAGGACGCGCAAGTAACGGCAGTGGTGACGGAGATCCGGCGGTTTCACGGGATGGAGTAGATCGCCAGCCGAGCTATGCGCCCAGAGCCATCAGCGCTTCGACGGCGGCCCGGGTCGGCAATGGGGCCACCGCGCCATAACCGGTCGTGGCCAAGGCAGCGGCGGCGTTGGCAAATCGTGCGGCCTCGAACGGGTCGAGCCCCCGGGTCAGCGACACCAGCAGCGCGCCCGCGAACGCGTCGCCCGCCCCGGTCGCATCGACGCAATCAACCATGTGCGGCGTAATGCGCTCCCTGGCGCTGGGCGTCGCCGCCAAGGCGCCATCCGCCCCGAGGGTGACGACGACGATTTCAGCGCCGAGTGACAGATAGTGGTCCGCAACGGTATCGGGCGACAGCGGCCCGAGCAGCGTTTGCGCATCATCGATGGAGGTTTTCAGGATGTGCGCCCGGTGGGCGGTGGCGTGGATTGCGACGCGCGCCTCCTCGATCGGCCAGAGGCGCAGGCGCAGATTGGTATCGTAGGAGAGTCTTGCCCCCGCCTGCTGGGCCCACTCCACGGCCTGCCCCACGGCGTCACGCGCCGAGTAGCTGATGGCCTGGCTGACGGCCGAGACGTGCAAATATTTTGCGCCCGAAAAGGCGACTGACGGAAAATCCGTAAACGACATGAGGCTCGCCGCCGAGCCGCGCCGGAGATACGTGAAGCTGTGCCCGGCCGGGCCGTGGTTCACGAAATAGACGGCGGTTGGCGCGCTGACGTGGCGACGGACAAACAACGTATTCACCTCTTCGCGACGCCAGAGGTCCATAAACGCATCGCCGAAGCGATCTTCCCCCAGCAGCGTCAGATAGCGCGTGCTCGCCCCGAGCCGCGCGGCGGCGATGATGGCGTTAGAGGTGTCGCCGCCAAAGCCCTCGCGGTAGCGGCCGTCCGGCTCCTGGTTGAACTCGACCATGGGTTCGCCGAGGGCGACGATGTCGGGCATGGCTCGGACCTCAGACGGCAAGCGTTTCAGGGCCAAGCGAGGCTAGCAGCTTCTTAGCCTTGGCGACCACACCCGCCTTGTCGCCCGTCTCCAGCGCCTTGGCCGGAGCCAGCTCGCTGCCAAGGCCGACGCAGAACGCGCCCGCCTCCAGATAGTCCTTGGCCGTCTCAATGGTGACGCCGCCGGTCGGCATCAGCGGCACCGTCGGGAACACGGCGCGGACCTGGCGCAGGAACTGCGGACCGCCGACCGTGGCCGCCGGGAACACTTTTACGGCGGTCGCGCCCGCGCAATGCGCGCGCCAAATCTCGGACGGATTGGCGGCGCCGATCATGATTGGGATGCGGGCGGCTTTGGCCAGCTCGATCACCCCGTCCACCCAGCATGGCGTGACCAGGAACTGGCTTCCAGCCGCAATGGCGAGCCGCGCATCCTGCGCCGACAGGATGGTTCCGGCGCCGACGATGATCGACTTGTTCTTTCGCAACTCCGCGATGCCTTCGAACACATCGGGCGTCGTGAGTGTCATTTCCACCGCGCTCATGCCCGCCTCAGCAAGCCACAGCGCCGCGCGTTTGGCCGGCTCGATGCTGCTCGCGCGGATCACCGGCACGACTTTTATGCGCGCGAGCGCGTCGAGGATGTCTGCGGGCGTCATGTCAGGCTCCAGGCTTTGCCATGGGCAAGGGGGCCGATGCCGAGATGGCTGGCGATGGTTTGGCCGATGTCGGCGAAGGACTCGCGCACACCAATGGGGCCTGGCGGAATGCCGGGACGGAAGGCGAGGATCGGCACGCGTTCGCGGGTGTGATCGGTGCCAGGCGCCGTCGGGTCGCAACCGTGGTCAGCCGTCAGTATGCAGAGGTCGCCGGGGCGCAGCGCGGATTCGAGTCCCGGCAGCATGATGTCGAATTTTTCCAGCGCATCGGCATAACCCGCCACATCGCGGCGATGGCCGAACATCATGTCGAAGTCGACGAGGTTGGTGAAGGCAAGGCCGCCTATTGGAAGTGTGCGGATGGCGTCAAGGGTGGCGTCCATCAGCGCGGGGTGGCCGCTGGCTTTGACAATGGTCCCGGTCCCGCGATGCGCAAAAATGTCGCCGATCTTGCCTATGGAGACGACGGTGCGACCGGCTTGGGAGAGGCGATCAAGCAGCGTCGGCTCGGGCGGTGGCACGGCGAAGTCGCGGCGGTTGGCGGTGCGCTTGAAAGTTGCGGGATCGGCGCCCACGAACGGCCGGGCGATTACGCGACCGATGTTCAGCGGATCGCAGAGCGCCCGCGCGACCTTGCACAAATCGTAAAGACGTTCGAGTCCGAAAGAGCCTTCATGGGCCGCGATCTGCAGCACGCTGTCGGCCGAGGTGTAGACGATGGGTTTGCCCGTTCGCATGTGCTCGGCGCCCAGTTCGGCGATGATCTCGGTTCCCGAGGCGTGCTTGTCGCCCAGGAGGCCTGGCAGACCGCAACGGGCGATCAACTCGTCCGTGAGCGTCTTTGGAAAACACGGCATAGTTTGCGGAAAGTAGCCCCAGGCTAAGGTGACTGGAACGCCGGCAATTTCCCAATGGCCCGAGGGCGTGTCCTTGCCGAGGGATTTTTCTCCGGCAGCTCCCCATTGGCCCGCAATCGCCGTGGCCTGCGGCAGAACCGACTGGAACTCACCGCCGGAAGCAAGACCGATCGCATTGGACAAGCCAAGATTGGTCAGGTTTGGAACCCGCAGCGGCCCCGTGCGCAGTCCGGCCCGGTCGCCCTTTCCCGTCGCGCAGGCTTCGAGGATGTGGCCGTAGGTGCTGGCGCCGGCATCGCCATATGTTTCGGCATCAGGGGCGCCGCCGATCCCGAAGGAATCCATCACCATCAAGAACGCGCGGGCCATCAGGTTGATGCCTTGATCTTGGCCCGGACGGGTTTGCCGGGCGCGGGGGCAGCGCCGAACTTATACGCCCGCCGCACGTCCTCGGCCACCGCCGCCGCTACGGCCTTGCTGCGCGCATGCACAACACACAGCGGGGTCGACTTGTCGATCTTCGCCCCCTTACCGGCCAGACCCGTCAGGCCGACGGCATGGTCGATGCTGTCAGTCGGCACTTTCCGTCCGCCGCCGAGCGTGATGACGGCGATGCCGAGCGCACGCGTTTCGATAGCCGCGACCGTTCCTGAACGCTCCGCAAACACGTCGAGTTTCACGGGCGCCGCAGCCAGATGCTTGCCCGCCCGCTCGACGAAATCCTTCGGCCCACCCAGTTCAGCCACCATGCGGGAAAAATGCTCCGCGGCCAGACCGCTATCCAGCGCCCCTTGCAGAACCTTGCGACCTTCGGCCGGCGAAGTCGCGAGGCCGTTGTTTGCCAACAGCTCCGCCCCCAGCGCCAGCGTCACCTCGTGCAGCCGCGCGTCGCGATGCTTGCCGGTGAGATAATCCACGGCATTCGCAACCTCCACGCCATTTCCGGCGGCCGAGGCCAGCGGCTCGTCCATGTCTGTGATCAGCGCCGTCGTCCGCAAGCCTGCGCCGTTCGCCACGTCCACCAGCGTGCGCGCCAGGTCGCGCGCCTGCCTTTCTTCGGCCATGAAGGCGCCCGAGCCGGTCTTGACGTCCATCACCAATCCATCGAGCCCGGCGGCGAGTTTCTTGGACAGGATCGAGGCCGTGATCAGCGGGATCGATTCCACCGTGGCGGTCACATCGCGAATGCCGTAGAGGCGCTTGTCGGCGGGCGCGAGGTCGGGCGTCTGGCCGATGATGGCGCAGCCGGCGCGCTCCACGGTGCGTTCGAAGAGGTCGATGTCCGGCTGCGCGTTATAGCCGGGAATGGCTTCCAGTTTATCGAGCGTGCCGCCGGTATGGCCGAGGCCGCGGCCGGAGATCATCGGAACGCAGGCCCCGCAAGCCGCCAGCATCGGGGCGAGCATGAGGGAAACGTTATCGCCGACGCCGCCGGTGGAATGCTTGTCCAGGATCGGGCCTTTGAAGCGCCTCTTCGGCCATTTCAGCACGCGGCCGGAATCGCGCATGGCCAGCGTCAGGCCAACGCGCTCGTCCGTGGACATGCCATTGAAGAACACGGCCATGGCGAAGGCCGCGGCCTGCCCCTCGCTGACCGACCCCTTTGTCAGGCCGGCGATGAGGAAGGCAATTTCTTCGCGCGAAAGTTTTCCGCCGTCGCGCTTTTTGCGGATGATTTCTTGGGCCAGCATCGGTTTACAGATCCGCCACAAAGCGTGCGAAAAGCTTGGCCATGTTCACCACCGCCTTGGCGCCCTCGCGCTTGGTTTCCTCGTGGCTGGGCGAGGCGCCGCCGATCCCCGCGCCGAGATTGGTTATGACGGACAGTGCGGCAACTGCCAGCCCGAAACGCCGGGCGAGGATGGTTTCGGGGGCGGTGGACATGCCGACGGCCTGGGCGCCGAGGGTGGCGGCCATGCGGATTTCGGCGGGGGTTTCGAACATCGGGCCGGAGAACCAGGCGTAGACGCCTTCGGCCAGGGCGATTTTTTCTGCTTTGGCGGCGTTTCTCAATTTTTCGGCGAGGCCAGCGTCATAGGCGTTGGTGAGGCTGACGAAACGCGCATCACCGCTTTCGCCAACCAGTGGGCTCATGCCAGCGAGGTTGATATGATCCGTTATCAGCATGATGCTGCCGGGGCCGACGTCGGGACGCAACGACCCCGCGGCGTTGGTGAGGAGAACGCGCCTCACCCTGCATTGGGCCAGTGCCTCGATGACTGGACGCATAGCGCCGGCGTCGCCGTGCTCGTACGCATGGGCGCGCCCCTTCAACATCAGAACGGGGCGGCCCGAGAGCGTTCCTGTGACCAGTTCGCCCGCGTGGCCCGAGACGGAGGGGACGGGAAAGCCCGGAAGTTCCTTGTAGGAGAGCGTGCGTGGGCTGACGACGCCATCGGCAAGTCCGCCGAGACTGGAGCCGAGGACCACGGCAAGATCAGGCGTCGTCCCGGCGAGGTGTTCCGTAAGTCTTTGAGCGGCAGGGGTCATGAATGGTTGGCCTTGGCGAGATGATCGGGGCCGAAGGAGGCGGGCAATAGTTCTTCCAGCGTGAAGGTGCGGCGCAACGTTCCGTGTTCGTCGCAGATGTGCAGGGGCAGGTCCGGCGCGCCGAATTCGCGCAAGCGCTGGCGACAGCCGCCGCAGGGCGTCACCAGCGCGGCGCCCGCGCCGACCACCGCGACCTCGACGGCTTTGCGCCCGCCGGCCATCACCATGGCCGCCAGCGCGCTCGCCTCGGCGCAGTTTCCGATGGGATAGGCGGCGTTCTCAACATTGCAGCCGGCGTGCATGCGACCATGTTCGTCGCGCACGGCGGCTCCGACCGAGAAGCGCGAATAAGGCGCATACGCCTTGCCAAAGGCGGCGACGGCGGCATCGATCAGGTCTGTGGGCACATTGGCGGCGGCGGGCATCAGTGCTCCTTCACGTAAGGCACGCCGCCGGCCTTGGGCGGAATGGCGCGGCCAATGAAGCCGGCGAGCATGGCGACGGTTAGTACATAGGGCACGGCCTGCATCAACGGTACGGGCAGGATGCCGACGCCAGGGATGGGCTGGCCCTGCAATCGGGTCGCCACCGCATCAAGTAGGCCGAACAACAGGCAGGCCCACATGGCGGGGACGGGCTTCCACTTGGCGAACACCAGCGCGGCCAGCGCGATGAACCCTTTGCCGGCCGTCATCGAGCGCGAAAAACCGGCGCTCTGGGCGATCGACAAGTACGCACCCGCGAACCCGCAGAGCACGCCGCAACAGACCACGGCGGCATAGCGCATGCCATTGACCGAGATGCCCGCCGTGTCGGCGGCCGCGGGGTTCTCGCCAACCGCGCGCAGTCGTAGACCAAAACGTGTGCGGAACATCACCCACCAGGTGATCGGCACCATAAGGAAGGCGAAATAGACCAGCAGGCTATGGCTGGAAATGACCTGGGAGTAGATCTGTCCAAGCACGGGTATGTTGGCGACCGCCTCGGCGCCAGGCAGGGTGATTTCGAGGAACCGCTCCTCGGGCGCGAGCTGCGGCGTCTGCCCGCCCTGGCCGAACCAGAAGGCGCCGAGCTGCGCGGTCAGCCCCAGCGTGATGATGTTGATGGCCACGCCCGACACGATCTGATCGCCGCGGTGGGTGATGACGGCGAACCCATGCAGCAGCGCAAAGGCGACCGAGGCGCCGATCGCCGCCAACAACCCCAGCCAGGGTGAATGGCCATAGGACGCGGCGGCGCCGGCGGCGAAGGCGGCAGCCAGCATCTTGCCTTCAAGCCCAATATCGAACACGCCCGAACGCTCGGAATAAAGTCCGGCCAGGCAGGCGAACAACAGCGGGATCGAAAGCCTGATGGTGGAGGCCAACACCTGCGCAATGGTGTCGAGATATTCCATTGGTCAGGCCTCCAGAGCTTGCAATGAGGCGGCCGGCCGACCCGAAAACACTCGCCCCAGCGCCGGGCGGAACATGTGCTCCAGCGCGCCCGCCGTCAGTATGACGAGACCCTGGACCAGCACGATCATGTCGCTGGTGATGCTCGGCTTGTCGAAGGCCAGTTCCGTGCCGCCCTGGTAGAGCGCGCCGAACAGGATAGCGGCGATGATGATGCCGAGCGAGCGCGAGCGGCCCATGAGCGCGACGGCGATGCCGACGAAGCCGTAGCCGGCGGTGAACTCGAGCGCGAGATGGTTCTGCGAGCCCATAACCTCGTTGAGCGCCATGAAGCCGCCGAGCGCGCCGGAGATCATCAGCGCTATGACGGTGAGGCGGGTGATGTTCATGCCGGCATATTTGGCTGCGTCCGGGCTGGCTCCCAGGGTGCGCAATTCATAGCCGAGGCGTGTGCGCCAGATTAGGACGGATACGGCAGCAGCGCATAGGAGAGCCCAAACGAAAGCGAGGTTCAACGGCGACTGGCCGACGGGAATGCCGACGGCGCCGAAGATATCCTGGAACAGCGGCAGGCGTGCGTTTTCGACGAACGTGCGCGTCTGCGGGGCCATATCGCCTACCGGCTTCAGGAAGCCGCCGAGTAGATAGATCATCAACGCCGAGGCGATGAAGTTGAACATGATGGTCGTGATGACGAGATGGCTGCCGCGCTTGGCTTGCAGGATCGCGGGGATGAAGGCCCAGGCGGCGCCAAAGGCGGCCGAGAGGATGATCGCGATAAGGATGATCAGCGGTTGCGGCAAAAACTCCAAGCCGAGCGAGGCCATCGCCACGCCCAGGCCGGCGACATAGGCTTGTCCCTCGACGCCAATGTTGAACAGGCCGGCGTGGAATGCCACGGCAAAGGCCAGGCCCGAGAAGATGAAGTTTGTCGCATAGAACAGCGTGTAGCCGATCCCGGCGCTTGAGCCAAAAGCTCCGTTCAGCATGATCTGTACGCATTCAATCGGGGACTCGCCGAGCGCCAGCAGCACCAGCCCCGAGACCAGAAACGCCAGCGCCAGATTAAGCACCGGCAACACCAGCACATCCGCCCACCAGGGCAATTCGCCCGCCCGCGCGCTCATGCTACGGCCTCTTTTTCGCGCGTCTCACCCGTAACGCCCGCCATCAGGAGGCCGAGCGCCTGCTCGTCGGTCTGCGGGGACCGCTCGCCGACAATGCGGCCGTCGAACATGACCAGCACGCGATCAGCCAGCGCGCGAATCTCGTCCAGCTCCACCGACACCAGCAGGATGGCTTTGCCCGCATCGCGCATCGCGATCAGCCGCTTGTGGATGAACTCGATGGCGCCGATGTCGACGCCGCGCGTGGGCTGGCCAACGATCATGATTTTGGGATCGCGCTCCATCTCGCGGGCGAGCACGAGCTTCTGCTGGTTGCCGCCGGAAAACAGCGACGCGCGCAAGG
>JAYUAJ010000211.1:0-4780 GCA_043741375.1 Hyphomicrobiaceae bacterium
GCGCGGGTTGGGTCGGCGCGATGTTGTAGCGCGGCGGGAAGGTTTCCGCGCCCGCGACCTTGAAGGTGGCGCGGACGGCTTCGGCGGGCGAGGTGAGGGAATAGCGCGAGCACATGGGACTTTGCCGACTGGGGACGGACGACTGGCGGTCTGGAAGTCGGAGCGATACTATATCTTTGTGCGCAGGTTGCGAAGTAGCCGCGCCAACCCAGGAGAGAGCACACATGGGTAGCGCCGACAGCCCGCATTGGCCGAAGGCCTCGGTGAGCGCGGCGGTGTTCCGGGGGCGGAGCGTTCTTCTGGTCAAGAGCGGCAAGCCGGCCCATGACGGGGCGTGGTCGCTGCCGGGCGGGCATATCGAGGCAGGCGAGACGATGCGCGAGGCTGCGGCGCGTGAGTTGATGGAGGAGACTGCGGTGCTGGCGCAACTTGGGCCGTTGGTCGATGTGGTGGACGTGATCCGGCGCGGGGCGGGCGGGGAATTGGTCGCGCACTACGTGCTAGCGGTTTACCATGGCGCGTGGGAGGCGGGCGAGCCGGTGCCGGGGAGCGACGTGGTCGAGGCCAGGTTCGTACCGATGGACGAGGTGGGCGGCGTCACACTGTTGCCTGGAACCTTGGCCGTTATCCATAAAGCGTGGGCGCTCGCGCGGAAGAACGACGGGATATGACGATTAAGCGATCAAAACCGCACGGCAGCTGGGCGGCAGCACGACTGTACGCGACCCTGGCACTACTGTGCGCGACATGTCCGTCTGCGGATTTTGCACGTGCTGCGGGCGACGACACCAAGCCCTACGACGAGAAGTTGCTGCGCCTGTCGGAGATTTTGGGCGCCGTTCACTTCCTGCGCGAACTGTGCGGGGCCGACGAAGGCCAGCGCTGGCGCCAAGAGATGGCCGATCTGATGGAGGCCGACGGCGGGACGGGGCAGCGCCGGACGCGCCTCACCAACAGCTTCAACAAGGGCTACCGCAGCTACCGGCGGACCTATCAGACTTGCAACCCCAGCGCGCAAATTCAGCTCACGCGCTTTCTCGCCGAGGGTGCGGATGTGGCCAAGGCGCTGGCGGCGTACAAGCCCTGACCTGTGTCCGCATTCGGAGCATTGCGAGGGGTTCCGCTTAACGCTAATCCCAGCGGCCCAGCCCATCCGGTAGTGCTTGTGCTAGCAACAGAGCACGAGAGTGCCGGGCGCAGGACGGGGGTTCCGCGTCCGCTAGGACTCGGGGGAGAGTATGCATGCAGATTGTCAGTAAGCAGAAAATTTATCGCACCAGCATCGATGCATTGAAGTTCATCCTGGAGGCGTGGGACGAGGGTGTCGAAGAGGGGCACGATCCTGACATGCTGGCCAATGCCGCGCTGTTCACGGCGTTGTCCGGGCTGGTCGCCACCTACGGCGAGATGGCCGTGGTCGAACTCGTGCGCAAGCTGCCGGTGCGGATCCTCGGCGGCGAGTTCAGTCAGCGTACGTTACCACAGTAGCGTAGCACAGTTATTGCGCTATTTCAACGCGATAGAGCATCGAGGTGCGGCGGCGCACCAGTCGCAGCGCACTTTGTTTTTGTAGGGTTTGGCGAGCCCGACCGCGAGCAACAGCTCGCCAAGATCTGAGCCGTCCGCCAGCTGAACATCGGCCAGGATGCGTCCATAGGCGTGTTCGGGCCGGATGTTGACCAGCCGCAGCGGCACGCCCGTGACGGCGTTCTCCAGTACGGCCCGGGCCTCCAACGCTTTGGCGCGCGCGGCCTCGCACGGGCTGGCGAGTTCGGGGGCGTCGATGCGGGACAGGCGCACGCGGGCGCGCGTGGCCAGGCCCGGCCAGATCGCGGCCACCACTTCGAGCGTGTCGCCGTCGATGACTTTTTCCGCCCGCGCCGGGATCGGGCCGGGCAGGATCTCCTCGGCGTGCGCGGCCTGCGAGATGAGCGCCGGGCCAGCCATCAAAGTCCAAACCAGGAGGGAAGCCGCGATCCAGTGCATACAACTCTAGGAGAGTGTCCTCCTCAAATTTCAAGCCCCTCATCGAATTGTTTTTCATTCCCTTGGCATTCCGGCCACAGCCAACTTATATCCATGGGCAAACCGCTTTTTGGAGCGCCCCCATGTCGCTGATCCGCACCGGCCTGTTGCTGCTCGTTCTGACCGCGCTGTTCGTGCTGGTCGGCTACCTCCTCGGCGGCCAGACCGGCATCCTGATCGCGCTCGCGATCTCCATCGTCACCCATATTTGGAGCTACTGGGTCTCCGACAGCATCGTCCTGCGCATGCACGGCGCCGAGGAAGTTAACGAACAATCCGCTCCTGGATTCTACCGCATCGTCGGCGACCTTTCCCAACGCGCCGGGCTGCCGATGCCGCGCGTCTGCATCATGCGCAGCCCGCAGCCGAACGCCTTCGCCACCGGCCGAAATCCCAGCCATGCTGCGGTCTGCGCCACCACTGGCCTGCTCGAAATGTTGAGCCCGGAGGAAGTCTCTGGCGTCATCGCTCATGAGTTGGCCCATGTGAAAAACCGCGACACGCTGACCATGGCGATGGCCACAACCCTCGCCGGCGCCATCTCAATGCTCGCCAATTTCAGCCTATTCTTCGGTTCGCGCCGGGATGACCGGGCGCCCGTAAGCCCCTGGGTGGGGATTTTGATCGCCCTTGCCGCGCCGTTCGCCGCCATGCTGATCCAGATGGCTATCAGCCGCTCGCGCGAATACGCCGCCGATGCCGAAGGGTCGCGGATCTCCGGCCATCCGCTCTGGCTGGCGTCGGCCTTGCGCAAACTGGAAACGGCGCGGAAGCGCGTTCCTAACGCAACGGCCGAAGCGAATCCGGCTTCAGCCCATATGTTTATCGTCAACCCTTTGACCGGCCGGGGGTTGGACAGCCTGTTCGTCACCCATCCAAGTACCGATAATCGCATCGCGCAGTTGGAAGAACTCGCCCGCCAGATGGGCGAGCCCGTGGCCGACGGAAACCAGACCGGACGTCCCGTGTTTGACGGTTCGACCTCATATGCCGACGGCCGGCAGGACCCGCCGACCCAGCGCAGCAGCGCCAATCGCGGACCCTGGGGTTGAGCGCGCCGGACAAGCTCGCTGGAGCTGAGCAGGTTCGAAAAGCCCCGACCGGCATTGCCGTTCGCCAGCGCGCCGTCGACATTCTGGCCGACGTGCTCTTGAAAAAGCGACCGCTGGACGCTGCGCCCCATGGAGCTGCAGCCAAGCTCGCCGCGACATCCGAACATGCCGGAGACGCCGGGCTCACACGCCTTATTGTCGCGACGACGCTGCGCAGGCTTGGCCAGATCGATAACGTGTTGGCGCAGTTCCTTGCCAAGCCGCTTTCCCCTGATGCGGGGCGGGTACGCCTCATTCTGGCCAGCGCTACGGCTCAGCTGTTGTTTCTCGGCACGCCCCCGCACGCCGCCATCGACATCGCTGTTTCGCAATGCCGTGAGGAGCCTGGGCTCGCCCGGTTTGGCGGTCTGGTCAACGCCGTCCTGCGCAAGGTCGCGACGGGCGGAACGGCGGCGCTGGCCGCAGGGGACGTCGACCGTCTGAACACGCCTGATTGGTTGCTGCAGCGTTGGACCAAGGCCTACGGCAAGGAGACCACGCGCGAGATCACCAACGCGCATCTCACCGAGGCCGCGCTCGATCTCAGCGTGCTTGGCGATCCCGCGGCCTGGGCGGAACGGCTGGGCGGCGTAGTGCTGTCGACGGGGTCGGTGCGCCTGAAAGTTAAAGGCCGCATCGAGGCGCTGGACGGTTTCTCCGAGGGCGAGTGGTGGGTGCAGGACGCGGCGGCCGCACTGCCGGCGCGGTTCTTGGGCGACGTCGCGGGCAAGCGCGTCGCCGATCTCTGCGCCGCGCCCGGCGGCAAGACCGCGATGCTGGCGGCCATGGGGGGGCACGTTACGGCCGTGGATTCCTCGCCCAAACGGCTGAAGATTTTGCAGGCCAATCTGGACCGGCTGAAACTTCGCGCCGAGGTCATCACCGCCGACGTGACGGCCTGGATCCCGCCCGAGCCGTTCGACGCCGTGCTGCTGGATGCGCCGTGCCTGGCCACCGGAACCATCCGCAGACATCCGGATCTGCCGTACTTGAAGCGTCCTTCTGATCTTACATCCCTTGTTGAGTTGCAGGCCAAACTGCTGGAAAGCGCTGTCCGCTCGCTAAGGCCCGGCGGCACGCTGGTCTATTGCACCTGTTCTCTTGAACCCGAAGAGGGACCAGAACAGATCGCAAAGGTATTGGCGTCAACACCGGACATGAGCCTATCACCAATTCGACCCGGCGTCCACGGATTATCGTCCGATTGGGTGACTGCGGAAGGATATTTGCGCACGCTGCCGTTCCATATGCCGATGGAGACGGCGGAGTTTTCGGGGATCGACGGGTTCTTTGCGGCGAGGTTGGTGCGTGCATCGTAGGGTGCGTTAGGGCGGCCTCGGTTCTTCGGGATGAGACGCAGGCGGTCATTCCGCACGTAACGCACCGCCGCGCGCGCCACGGTGCGTTACGCGCAGAATAGACTCTTCCCGTATCCATAACGTCCGTGGCCGCGCTAACGCACCCTACGCCTACCCCCGCAACCTCACATTTTCCGCATCCCACGGGCTCTCCGCAATCACCACGGCGCGCTTCTTTTCGCCGAGAATCGTGATGTCCAGTTCCGTCCCCAGCGCCGCGAATTCCGGCTTCACCATGGCCAGCGCAAGGCTCTTACCGCAGCGCCAGCCGTAGCCGCCATTGGTCGCCCGACCGACCAGCTTGCC
>JAYUAJ010000212.1:0-4777 GCA_043741375.1 Hyphomicrobiaceae bacterium
GTCGGTCAGCGGCGTGCAGATGCCGACGGCGCTCGCCTCCTGGCCGATGGACAGATGCATGGTGCCATGGATGAGGCCGCGCATGTAGCTCTCTTCCGCGCATTCCTCGAAACGGCGGATGAGGATCATTTTACGGAGGGCGCCAGCCAGTTGCTCCGCAGTGAGGCGGTTGTAGACCGGGGGGCGGTTGGCGGGGGAGGTGAGGTCAGTAGGCATGGATCAATCCAATGCTTGAGAGTTCGTGTTCTTGCGAGAAGGCCTGAGCGAGAACTTGCCCCTCACCGACCGTGTGGCTCTTGGCTCCCAAGAGGTCGCCTGCCCTATTTCTTTTGCGCCTCCGCGCAGGAGACGCGGGCTCCTCTCCCCGCGAAAAGGCGGGGAGAGGGAAGATTGCCTCACTTAGACTAACTGCTCCGTCCCAAGAGGGATGTGCCCCCTCGCCCCGTTCTTCACGGCGAGAGGGTCGGGGTGAGGGGCCGCGGCTGGCTCCGTCCCTGGTGGTGCTGGCTCCGGCCGACATTATCTACCTAAGCCGCTGTCACGAACTGTGCGTCGGACTGGTCCAACCGCTGGCGGATCTGCGTCACCAGCATGGAGTCATCTGGCGTGCACGCATCGTAGGTGAGCGGCTGCCCGGCCTTGATCGGGCGCGAGACTTTCGCTCGCTCCAGAATGCCGATCGGAATCGCTTTCTGGTCGCGCGCCTCGCGCCAGATCATGGCGTGACCGCGATAGTCGGTCTCGCCGATCTTACCGAGCGTCTCGCCAGGCTTAAGATCGCGCTTGGCCACCGCCACGCATTCGGCCACGGGATGATCCAGCGGCTGCATATCGGCCGTGCCGTGCATGACCGCGCGCACCGCCGAGAGCGGCGTCTCCAGACTTGTGAGGTGGTACGGACGATTGAGCGAGAAGCACGGGCCGGGGCCGACCTTCAGGTCGATCATGCGTTCGAGCACGCGCGGATGGCGCGGTTTCACAATGCAGAACACACCCGGCGCCACGCCCTTGCCGATGGAATAGTCCACAACGCCCGAGCGCGAAAGAATGCCACCGTCGGCTTTGGTGCACAAAACTTGCGCCAATTCTTCGCGGCTCGCCTTCGGGCCGTGCATGCCGGGAACGTCGGGCACCAGTCCAGTGGCGTTGGCTACGGCCACCATCTCGACCATAGTCTTGGTGCCGTCGACGAATTCGACCAGCATGCGCGCATTCATATTGCGCTCTTTGGCCTCGGCCTCGTACTCGGCCGGGATGGCGGCGAATTTTAGCGGATTGTTCTTGCCCTTGCCGGCCGCGACGATGTCAAAGCCCATCGACTGCGCGAAGGAAATCAGTTCCAGCGTGCAGGCCGGTTCGTCGCCGGCGGCGCCCGTGTAGACGACGCCGGCCTTGCGCGCCTCTTCTTTCAGGAAGCGCCCGACGGTTATGTCGGCCTCGACGTTCAGCATCACGACGTGTTTGCGATGCTTCATCGCCTCTAGGGCGATCAGTGTGCCGATATTCGGATTCCCGGTCGCGTCGATGACGACGTCGATGCGACCGGCCGCGCACAGCGCGTGGAAATCCTCGGTAATGGCGATTTTGCCAGCCTCGATGGCGCAGTCGATGTCGGCGGCGGAACTGGCACTGATGATCCCCACGCGTTCATGCCCCGCCATCAGCGCGGCATCCACGGCGGCCTGGCCGCGCACTTCGGAGATGGCTCCAATGCGCACGCCCGGCATGAGCGTGACCTCAACCACGATATCGGTGCCCATCTGGCCGGCGCCCGCGAGCCCGATGGTCACCGGCCCGTGCGTCTCGGCACGGCGCGCCATGGCGGCCGCGAATCCGATTGAGGCAACGCGCTCCATGGGAGGCACTTTCGTCCAAGCTCCAAGTCTAATTTCAAAAAGCTTGGGTAGTGTACTTTTGCATTGTCGTCAATGCACATGTTCACAGCTGCTCGCTGGAGTTTTCATTTTGGACTAAACCGCAATCGTCATCCCGGGCGCCGCGCAGCGTTTTGACACTCGTAGATCGATTTCAAACCGGAATAACATCTACCTCGGTGCCTGTTCCTTCTTGGCCGGTTGGTCACCGACGTAGGCGATGCGCAGCATGTTGGCGGTGCCCGGTATGCAAGGGGCACGCCGGCCGTGATGATAATGCGCTCGCCGTGCGGGAAGGCCGTGCCGTCCAACCCTTGCACTCGGTTGGAGAGCATACTGCGGAGCACCGCGTAGCGCCACTGGTCAAGGTGCGGCGCTAGCGTGCCGCCTGCGCCTTCTTGGTCGGTTGGTCGCCAACGTAGGCGATGCGCAGCATGTTGGTGGTTCCCGGTACGGCCAGGGGCACACCCGCCGTGATGATGATGCGCTCGCCGCGGGCCGCAAAACCCTCATCGAGCGCGATCTTGCAGGCCTTTTCCACCATCTCGGCCTGGTTCGCGGGCTCATTGGTGAGCACGCAGTGCAGCCCCCAGGCCATGGCCAGCTTACGGCCGGTGGCGGGGACGGGGGTGAGCGCGATCACCGGTTGCTTGGGTCTTTCACGCGCTACGCGCAAACCTGTTGAACCGGTGGCGGTGTAGCAAACGATCGCCGACAGCTTTAGCGTTTCGGCGATGGTGCGGGCGGCGTTGGCGATGGCGTCAGCGCCGGTCGCATCGGGCTCAGTGCGTTGGGCGTGGATGATCGCATCGTAAAGCGCGTCCTGCTCCACCTCCTGGGCGACATTATCCATCATGGCGACCGACTCGATCGGGAACTGGCCGACGGCGCTTTCGGCCGAAAGCATGATGGCGTCGGCACCCTCGAACACGGCGGTCGCCACGTCGGACACCTCCGCGCGGGTTGGGACCGGAGAGGTGATCATGCTTTCCAACATCTGGGTCGCCACCACCACCGGCTTGCCGGCTTTTCGAGCGCGGCGCGTCATGCGCTTCTGCAGTCCCGGCACCTTCTGGACCGGCAGCTCGACGCCGAGATCGCCGCGCGCGATCATGATGCCGTCGGCAAGCTCAATGATGTGGTCGAGATCGGTGAGGGCTGCCGGCTTTTCGATCTTGGCCATGATCGAGGCGCGCTTTTCGATCAGCTTTCGGGCCTCGGCCACGTCCTCCCAGCGCTGCACGAAGGAGAGCGCCACCCAGTCGACGCCGAGGCTGAGGACGTATTGAAGGTCCTTTTTGTCTTTGTCCGTGAGCGCGCCGAGCGGCAGCAGCGTATCGGGCAGGCTGATGCCCTTGCGGCTGGCGAGCATGCCGCCGACTTCGACCTTGGCCTTGAATGTGCTGCGATCCTTGGCGACTTCGGAAACGCGCATGCGCAGTTTGCCGTCGTCCAGCAACAGGACATGGCCAGTTTCAACGCCGGCGAATATGGGCGGATGGGGCAGGGATACGCGCGTTTCGTCGCCGGGCGTCTTCACCTGGTCGAACGTGAACATGCTGTCGTTCTTGAGTGTGACCTTTTCGCCGGCAAATTCGCCCACGCGCAGCTTCGGGCCCTGCAGGTCGGCCAGAATGGCGATTGGCCGCGAGTACTTCGTCTCCAGCGCGCGGATGGCGGTATGCTGCGCTTTGACAAGGTCATAGACCGCGTGGCTCATGTTGATGCGGAACACGTCGGCGCCCGCCACGAACAACCGCTCGATCGACTCCATGTCCTGATAGGCGGGGCCCAACGTGGCGATGATCTTAACCCGCCTATTTCGTCTCATTTAGTTCCCTGCGCTTTCCTTGACCGGATCGGTGAGCCGTATCGTGTAATCGTTGGCATCGCCCGTGTCGACCTCATAGAAGCCCAGTTCCTTGTGGCCGCGAGTGGTGCAATTTTTCACGTCGCGGATGGTGAAGGACTTGTCGTCGGCGCACATTTTGGTGGCGCCGGACCACTCTCCGCCCCGGTCGTAGTCGACGCCGTGCACGTAGTAGAAGCGGCCGCCGAGCTGGCCGGTGACCAGCGTGACGCAGCCGCGCGCCGAAACGTTCCACCAGCCCTCGGTGAGCCAACCCTTGGCGTCCTTGTACCCGACCGTGACGCCGACGCGGCTTTCCGTGAAATTACAAAGCTTTAGGTCGGCGCGAGCCGGGCCGGCGAGGCCAGCCAGCAGCGCAGCCGCCAAGAGGGGGCCGGACCAATGTGTCAATGAATGTGCGCGAGACGTCATCTACCCCGGTCTATTGGCCAAGAAAGCGGCGAATGCTGGGGCGACAGTAGCGGGCGCTGCGGGCGCGGGCTATAGTGGAGGCTGATACCCACAGGGGATGATGACCTTGAGTGCACCTGACAAAACCGCGCAGACCGAACTGGAAGCCGCGGCGTTCCGTCGCCTCACCGCGCACCTGCGCGAGCGCGCCGACGTGCAGAACATCGACCTGATGACGCTGGCCGGCTTTTGCCGCAACTGCCTCGCCAACTGGTACGTCGACGCGGCCAAGGCGGCCGGAACGCCGGTTTCGAAGGACGACGCGCGCGCCATGGTCTACGGCATGCCGTATGAGGAGTGGAAGACGAAGCACCAGTCTGGCGCCAGGTCGGGCCACGAAAACCATTAGCTCAGCCTGTTGATCGCGGGGAAAACCGGCTCCTCGCATCGGCCTGCCATTGTCCAGCCCAGATGCCGCCGCTAGCGTTTGGTGACGCGACCGCATGTGATTCGGTCGAAGCTAAGCGTTCCCAACAAGGCAGCATCATGCAGCAGGACGTCCAAAAATCCACGCACGCGCAATTGAAGTCCGTGGTCGAGCGCATCGAGCATCTGGAAGAGGAAAAGAAGGCGCTGGCGGGCG
>JAYUAJ010000213.1:0-1934 GCA_043741375.1 Hyphomicrobiaceae bacterium
GGCTTGATGTCGGCCTGGTCGACATCGAAGGTGATGTTCGACGGCATGTTGAGAATGATGTCGTCGCCGACGCGGGTGACCGACACGCCGGTGGCCTCCAGCTGCTTCCTGAGCTTCGATTCCTGATTGTCCATGTAAAGGCCAACGCCACCGCCCGCCAGCGCGCCGATACCGGCGCCGATGAGCACGGATTTGCGGGTGCTGGCATCCGTCGTCCTGCCGATGATGAGGCCCGCGGCGCTGCCGAGGAGGGCGCCGGTGCCAGCGCCTATGGCGGTGTTGGAAACTTTCTGCTGGCCGGTAAAGGGATCGGTAGTGCAGGCCGTCGTCAGTATGGCGATGGCGGCGAGTGCGAGAATTGATTTCTTCATATGGGGTCCCCCTTCGTTCACGAAGGCAATCGTGCCTCCTTGTGGCGGCAATATGGTTAATGAATGGTTATTCCGCGGCTTCCGCCGCCTCGGCGGCGAGAAAGCCGCCGGACTGGCGTTGCCACAGGCTGGCATAAAGCCCGCCGCGCTTGAGAAGCTCGCGGTGCGAGCCTTCCTCGACGATGCGGCCCTTGTCCATGACGACGAGCCGGTCCATGGCGGCGATGGTCGAAAGCCGGTGGGCCACGGCGATCACGGTCTTGCCCTCCATCAGCGTATAGAGATTTTCCTGAATGGCGGCCTCGACCTCGGAATCAAGCGCGCTGGTGGCCTCGTCGAGCACCAGGATCGGTGCATTCTTCAAAAGCACGCGGGCGATGGCGATGCGCTGGCGCTGGCCGCCGGAGAGCTTGACGCCGCGTTCGCCGACATGGGCGTCGTAGCCGGTCCGGCCCTTGGGATCGACGAGCCCCGCGATGAATTCATCGGCGTGGGCTTTGCGCGCCGCGGCCTCGACATCGGCCATGCCGGCCTCGGGCAGGCCGTAGCGGATGTTGTCGATGACCGAGCGGTGCAGCAGCGAGGTATCCTGGGTGACGACGCCGATGGCGGCGCGCAGCGAGTCCTGGGTGACCCCGGCAATGTCCTGTCCATCGACAAGGATGCGCCCGCTCCTGAGGTCGTAAAACCGCAGGAGCAAATTGGCCATGGTCGATTTGCCCGCGCCTGAGCGGCCGACGAGGCCGACCTTTTCACCGGCCGCGATCGCCAGCGACAGGCCGTCGACCACGTCATGGTTGCGCGCCGACGCCGCCTTGCCATAGTTGAAGCGCACGTTTTCGAAAGTGATTTCGCCGCGCGTGACTTTCAACGGCTTGGCGCCGGTTGTATCCATGATGGCGCGGTCGCGGGCGATGGTTTCGATACCGTCCTGGATGACGCCGATATCCTCGAACAGGCCCGCCACTTCCCAGATGATCCATTGCGACATGGCCTTGATGCGCAGCGTGAGGCCGATGGAGAAGGCGATGGCGCCGGTGGTGATGGCGCCAGTGTACCACAACCAGATCGACAGGCCGGACATCATGAAGATCAGCAGGCCGCTCAGCATCTGCAGCGCCGAGGTCATCAGCGTCGACAGGCGCATGGACTTGTTGACGGTGTCGAGCATCCAGCCCATGCCTTCCCGGGCATAGAGGTCCTCGCGGTCGGCGTGGGCGAAGAGCTTCACGGTCGAGACATTGGTATAGCTGTCGACGACGCGGCCGGTGACCAGCGAGCGCATGTCGGCCTGGGCCGCCGAAAGCTTGCCGAGACGCGGCACGAAATACCAGCAGGCGGCGGCATAGCCCATGAGCCACACCAGCATTGGCACCATGAGCCAAAGATCGCTCGTCGCCACCAGCACCAGGGCGCCGATGAAATACACCGTCACGTAGACGATCACCTCGGTGAACTTCATCACCGCGTCGCGCACGCCCAACGCCGTCTGCATCACCTTGGTGGCGACGCGGCCGGCGAAGTCATTGTGGAAGAAATCCATGCTCTGGCGCAGCACATAGC
>JAYUAJ010000214.1:0-4726 GCA_043741375.1 Hyphomicrobiaceae bacterium
TAGATGGGCGTGACGCATGGCGCGGCGCATGATGCGGCGCAGCACATAGCCGCGCCCGTCGTTTGCGGGCAATACCCCGTCCGCAATTAGAAAGCTGGAGGCGCGCAGATGGTCGGCGATGACGCGGTGGCTTGGCGTGTTCTTGCCTTCGGCCGCCACGCCGGTGGCTTCCACAGAGGCGGCGATCAGCGCCTTGAACAGGTCAATGTCATAGTTGTCGTGAACACCCTGCAGCACGGCGGCGATGCGCTCGAGGCCCATGCCGGTATCGATCGAAGGCTTGGGTAGGTCGATACGCTCGCCGCCCGCCCGTTCCTCGTACTGCATGAACACGAGATTCCAGATCTCGATGAAGCGATCGCCATCGGCGTCGGGCGAACCGGGCGGGCCGCCTGGGATCTTGTCGCCGTGATCGAAGAAGATTTCCGAGCAGGGGCCGCAAGGACCGGTCTCGCCCATGCGCCAGAAATTATCGTTGGTCGCGATGCGGATGATCCGGCTATCGGGCAGCCCGGCGATCTTCTTCCAGAGGCCGTGCGCCTGATCGTCCTCGTGATAGACGGTGACCGTGAGGCGCTTGGGGTCCAGCCCGTAATCCTTGGTGATCAGGGTCCAGGCATGATCGATCGCCTGCTCCTTGAAGTAGTCGCCGAAGGAGAAATTGCCGAGCATTTCGAAGAAGGTGTGGTGCCGGGCGGTATAGCCGACATTGTCGAGATCGTTGTGTTTTCCGCCCGCGCGCACGCATTTCTGCGAGGTCGTGGCGCGCTTGTAGTCGCGCGTTTCGGCGCCCACGAACACGTTCTTGAACTGCACCATGCCGGAATTGGCGAACATCAGCGTCGGGTCGTTGCGCGGCACCAGGGACGAGGATGGCACGATGGTGTGGCCATTGCGCTCAAAGTATTTCAGAAACGTCGCCCGGATGTCGTTGACGGTCGCATGCGAGGAGGATTTTGGCGTGCTCGGAGTTTTTGCCATGGAACGGGTGAGCCTCTTTGAAGGTGCGGCAGCCGGGACGGACGGATGGAGTGGTGCTGCGATCTCTTAGAGGCGGGGGGATTCGGTGTCCAGTAAACCGAATGGGGCGCTGTTCCGCTGGATCTGACGTCAGGCCGGTGCGACAGACGTTGGGTTACGCCGGAACGGCGGCTGCCGCTAAGCAACAACCGTCCGTGGCCGGCTAACCCAACCTACGCAACACGAATTACCCGCGCTTCTTGCCGCGCTTGCCGGCGCCCTCTTCCAGCACTTCGCCGGTCTCAGGATCGATGTCGGCGCTGGCGTCGGCGACGTCGGCGGCGTCAGCGTGCACCAGCAGCTTCTCGGCCATGATGCCGGAGTTCTGCCGGATGGCCTTTTCGATGGCGTCGGCCACCTTTGGGTTCTGCTTCAGGAACAGTTTTGCGTTCTCGCGACCCTGCCCGATGCGCTCGCCGTTGAAGGCGAACCAGGAGCCCGATTTCTCGACCACGCCGGCCTTGGCGCCGAGATCGACCAATTCTCCCGTCTTCGAAATCCCTTCCCCATACATGATGTCGAACTCGACCTGCTTGAAGGGCGGCGCCACCTTGTTCTTGACTACTTTTACACGCGTCTGGTTGCCGACGGCCTCTTCCTGCGCCTTGATCTGCCCAATGCGACGGATGTCGAGGCGCACCGAGGCATAAAACTTCAGCGCATTGCCGCCGGTCGTCGTTTCCGGATTGCCGAACATGACGCCGATCTTCATGCGGATCTGATTGATGAAGATGACCATGGTCTTGGATTTGGAGATCGAACCGGTCAGCTTGCGCAGCGCCTGGCTCATCAGCCGGGCCTGCAGGCCGGGCAGGCTGTCGCCCATCTCGCCTTCGAGTTCCGCCTTAGGCGTCAGCGCGGCGACCGAGTCGATCACCAGAATGTCGATGGCCCCGGAGCGCACCAAGGTATCGGTGATTTCCAGCGCCTGTTCGCCGGTGTCGGGCTGGGAGATCAAGAGTTCCTCGACTTTGACGCCGAGTTTGCGGGCATAGACCGGATCGAGCGCATGCTCGGCGTCAACAAACGCGCAGGTGCCGCCGGTTTTCTGCGCTTCGGCGATCACATGCAGCGCCAGGGTGGTTTTACCCGAGGATTCCGGGCCATAAATCTCGACGATGCGACCCCTGGGCAGGCCGCCGATGCCCAGCGCAATGTCGAGGCCGAGCGAGCCCGTGGAAATCGCCTCGATGTCCATGGAGGTTTCTTTGGCCCCCAGCTTCATGATCGAGCCCTTGCCAAAGGCCTTTTCGATCTGGGCGAGGGCTGCTTCCAGCGCTTTCTGCTTATTATCCATGCCTGTTCCCTCGACCACGCGAAGCTGCGGGTGCTCTTTCATAATCTTTCTCCTTATTCCATGTCGGGGCGGGTCTGACAAATCGAGTCGCACATATGTACTCTATTTGTTCTCCATCGCCAACAGGGTATTCACCCGGTTAATTCTCCGTGATGTCAGTGGGTAGCGGGTGTAGGATCAACTTTGGTGTGATGTCGCAACTTATGCGTGCATAAGTGCCTCGTCACCCTTGGATGACCTCCTTGACCTTCGAGACCAATTCGGCGAGCTGAAACGGCTTCTGCAGGAAGGCGAATTCTTCGCCGCTATCGAGCGTTGCCAGGGCGTCGTCGGTATAGCCCGACATGAACACGAACTTGAGGTCGGGGTTGTCCCGGCGCAACTCCTTGAGCAGGGTCGGGCCGTCCATCTCGGGCATGACGACATCGCTGACCACCAAATCGATGACGCCGCTATGAGCGGCCTTGACCTCAAGCGCCTCGGCGCCGTGGCCGGCCTCCAGCACATTGTAGCCCTGGCGGCGCAGCGCGCGGGCGGCGAACCTGCGAACCGAGTCCTCGTCCTCCACCAAGAGAACCGTGCCCGACCCGGTGACGTCGCGCGCCTTTTCCTTCTTCTCGGGCGCTTTGGCATGGCTCTCGATGCTGCCTGCGCCGGGAGCGTGGCGGGGCAGGAAGATCCGAAAGGTGGTGCCGGCGCCCGGAGTGCTGTCGCAGAACACATAGCCGCCGGTCTGCTTGACAATGCCGTATACAGTGGACAGGCCAAGGCCCGTCCCCTTGCCGACCTCCTTGGTGGTGAAGAAGGGTTCGAAGATCTTCTTCAAGATGTCGGCGCTCATGCCGTGGCCGGTATCGGTCACCGAGCACTCGACGTAGTCGCCGGGCACAAAGCCCCGGTCGACGATGCGCAAGCTATCCTGCCGGCTGACATTCGCCGTACGGATGGTAAGCGTGCCGCCGTTTGGCATGGCGTCATTGGCATTGACGGCGAGATTGATCAGTACCCGGCCAAGCTCGGTCTGATCGGCCCGGACCAGCCACAAATCGCGGCCATAGTCGCGCTCCAGTTTGACCTTCTCGCCCAGGGTGCGCTTCAGGAACACGCTGAGATCCGAGATGGCGTCGTTCAGCGACAGGACCTCGGGGCGCAGGGTCTGCCGCCGCGAGAACGCGAGCAGCTGCTTGACCAGATTGGCCGCGCGGTTGGCGTTCGATTTGATCTCGACCAGATCATGGAAGGCGGGATCGCCGGCGCTGTTGACCAAAAGGAGATCCGAAAAGCCAATGATGACCGTGAGCACGTTGTTGATGTCGTGCGCGATGCCGCCGGCCAGTTGCCCGATGGCCTGCATCTTCTGGCTCTGGGCGAACTGGGCCTCCAGTTCTTTGCGCTCGGTGGTGTCAAGGGCATAGAGGATGACGGATTCGCGCTCGGCGCCAGCCGCCGTATTGCCGGCCAGGAACAGCTGACCAGACTTTGCTCCGTTGACGCCGTAAGTGATCTCGATTGGCTGTGGCGTCGGCTCGCCGGCCAGGACCGAACCGAGCGCATGGCGCAAGGCCGACTGGCTGGCCTCGGAGATGCCCTCCATGACATTGAGACCGCCCGCAGCCAGGGTGTCCGAAGCGCTGAAGAACAGCCGCGAGAAGGCGGGATTAGCGCTGCCGATGCGCCCCTCGGCGTCGATGGTGGCGATAGCGACGGGCGCGGCGTGAAACAGCCGCGTGAAGCGGGCCTCGGCGGCGTGCGAGCTGTCGTCGGCGCGGTCGCTGGGCGCGCGGTTGAACACCAGCCCCAAATCCAGCGCTGGGCTGGCGCCGCGTGCGCGCGCCATGATGCGGGCCGGCATGGCGACGCCATCTTGGCGCATCAGCTCAACGTCTTGAGCCACCACGTCCCCACCGCCCGAGCCGGCTATGGCTTGCCGCAGGGCCGCCAGGCTATAGGGCGCCAGGAACCGCTCAAGCGAGACCGCCGATTGTTCGGCGGCCTTGCGATCGATGCCAAGCCAATCGGCCAGTGTGGCATTGAGGTAACTGAGGCGGCCGTCGGCACCAGCGACGAAGAGCCCGGCGGGCAGCTGGTCCAGTTGGTCCAGACTGCGCTTGAGTCGCTGCAGCGACTCGCTCTGGCGCGTATGCTCTTGAGTGACGTCGCTGAGGCGCCAGGCCGCAAACCGCGCCCCCCCCGGCGTCTCATGATGCACCAACGTTACCCTAAGCCAGCGGCTGGGGCCGGCCATCTGCCGGTCCGAGGCTTGCTCGATCACTTCTTCCCAGGGCTCGCCGCCGGCCAACGCGTGGTTGAGCCGATAGACGGCTGCATTGCCGGCGCCGAGATTGCCGAACGCTGTGGCCGGCTGGAAGGTCCGGAAGCTGCCTTCGGCGCGGTTCAACAGGCGATAGA
>JAYUAJ010000215.1:0-4719 GCA_043741375.1 Hyphomicrobiaceae bacterium
GCGCGTCACCTGCGCGGAGGCGCAAAACAAAAATGGGCAGGCGACTTTTTGGGAGCCAAGAGCCACGCGCTCGGTGAGGGGCGGCTGCTGGCTCCGACCTTGTTCGCATACGGACGGAGCAAGCTGCCGCCCCTCACCCCGACCCTCTCCCCGTGAAAAACGGGGAGAGGGGGCTCGCACCGCTAGTGCGGTCGCTTGTTCTGTTTTGCGCCGCCCCGGTGGACTTGAAGCCTATTCTCGTCCAGACGCTTGGTCAGATGCTCGCATCTCGATGAGCTCTTCTCCTACTGCCCACTGCCATGCCCGCACGACGAAAAGCAAGTATGCGCTTTCTTCAAACTTTTGATCCAACAGCAATGAACGCACTCTATATCGAGAGGTCGTGCCGTATGTCGCACCCTCTGTTGTGACCGTCACTTCAGGTTGAATGAAACTACCGTCGGAAGCGATTGATTGATCACGCAAAGTTTGCCAATATTCTATCGCCTCTCGATCACGCTCCAACTCGGTCACTTTAGGAAGGAGAGATATGACACGCACCTCAACAGCATCTCTCACTGTTTCTATATGTGCACCCTTTTTGCGATTTTCGCTGACAGGGAAGCTTCCGGATTTGTGTTCGGACCCGCCACCAAATACGGTCATGAACCGGATTATTGCATACTCAAAAAATGCCTTAATTACCTCGAATTTTTCAATTTCACTGAGTGGAGTGCGTTGCCGACCTTCTATACTTTGTTCGAGCAACGTTACGAACTCAGGAAAAGCCGTTTTTGGTAAAGCATAAAATATCGTTGATTTGCTCCACTCATCCACCGGCATCCGATGAAGAACGCAAGCTTGAAGTGAAGCCTTCTCAGAGCCTCTGAGCGCCAACACCCACAATTGAAGCCGCGCTTCGAAAGCGGTTGCAGAACGCATTTTCTTTTACTCCAACAGTTGGATATTCAGTGCTGGTCCAAAAAGAACGAACACCGGTGCATGGTAACAGCAAATCGAGTCGATTTCCGGAACGAGCCCGCCTCACCCCGCCCCCACCTTTGGAGCACCCCGCCCGATCGGAACCCCCGCCGCCTTCGCCTTGGCGATGGTCTCGGCCGGCCGGGCGCCGCCGCCGAGATAATCCGTGAGCGCCACTTTGTTCGGCTTCATGCGTGACGCCAGCCAGGTGTCGTCGGCGACCAGGAAGCCGCCGTCGAGGGGGCGGCCCTGGTCCTTTTCGCTGCGCTGCTTGGCGCGGAAGCGGTAGTGGTCGTAGACGTCCATGACGTGCGTCATGTAGGCCTGCGCCAGTTTCTGATTACCCTTGATAATCAACAGGTTCTCATCGTTTTCGTAGGACGCCTTGAAGCCCAGGTTGTGGCTGCCGGTGATCACGACGCAATCGGGCGAGAGCGGATCGATGACCACGATCTTGTCGTGGATGATGGCTTTGCCGATGGTCAGGAGTTCGCTCTCGAACGCGCCGACCACGTCGTCCTTGTTCAGCGCCACGGCGCGCACCACGTGGATTTCGCCGTTGTCGTAGGTGGCTGGCTGCGGATGCTTGGCATGCGTTGGATCGGTCTTGTCGGGCGGCACGTAGTTCGGCATTGCCATGACGTCGCTGACCGCGCCGTAGACCACGATATCCTGCCGTGTGCTGCCGATCCGCACCGCTTCCTCGATCACGCTGGTTTTGCCCGACTGGCTGGGCAGAAACACGGCAAAGAAGATGGCGTCCTTGGCCTTGCCGATCAGGTCGTAGATTTCGGCGAGGTCGGGCGGTGCGTCGTGGCCCTTGGTCTTGGCATGCGTATTGGGGGCGCGCCACAAGGTGACGGAGGTTCCATCCGCCAACGTCGTTTCTGTGCGGGCCTTGGCGTTGGCCGTGCGCAGCGCCTGGCCCTGCACGTTGGAGGTCGAGGCGGTCAACGGGGCGGGAACGGCGAGTTCGGCTGTGTCCGCATAAAGATCGTTCCAGTAGTCGTGGTAGGCCTTCGCGATGACATCGTTCTCGATCAGCAGGGCGTTGTTGCTCTGGCCCGCAAGGCCGGTCGGCGTCCAGTTGGTGCTGCCGGTCAGAACCGCTTTGGGCGTGCCCGCCGCATCCTCGAACACCGCGAACTTGTTGTGGCCGATATGGCCATTGTTGAACATGCGGTCGATCTTGTCGTGGCCCATCAACTCGCCGAGCAGTTCGCGCATCAGATGATTGCCGTGGTCCCAGGAGTCCTTGGTCTTGTCCTTGCTGGAATTGGTCAGGATGAGATCGATCGAGGCTCTGCGCGCCGCGATCAACTCGACCAGATCTTCGTCCCACAGCTCGTACAGCGCCATCTTCAGACGCGAGCCGGGCTGCTTCTCGGTGCGGTGCAGCAGCTCCTTCAGCATGCCGAGCACATCGCCGGTGAGGTAGCTGCGGATTTCGTCGTCGGGGGTCGAGATATGAGCCGCGATGGTCTTGGCGGTCAGCTCCTCGCCCTTCTCCTTTAGCGCCTTCCTCAGCCATTGCGCCGACAGGATGCCGTTGGTGAAGGTGGCGCGGATCTCGCCGTAGTGCTGCGTGATGCGGATCGGGTTGGTGAGCACGCCCGCGCTCAGATAGCCGAGCGGAATGGGCTGGCCGTCATAGTGCGGAGCATTCGCCTCGACCGGTACGGCATCGAGCCCAGGACGGAAGCGGCCGACCGCGCGGATACGGTATTGGACGTTCACCTCGTCCGGCCGCAGCGACAGCCGATCACGGCGCTTGCGCAAAGTGAGGTCGCGCCAGGAGAGTTTCTGGATTGGCCAGACCCGGGTCGATTGCGGCACCATCCCGGGGTTGGTCTGGCCGTCGAACGGTACCCAGGCCGCCAGCGGGGTTTCCTCCCCGGTCTCGGGGTAGATGCGCGTGATGTCGAAGCCGAGGCACCCCGGGATCGGTTCGTCGATCGACCAGGCGAGATAGGCGACCTCGTTGTTGGCGTAGGCGCGCGCGTTAACGATACGGGCCATGGAGTCCTCGCGGGTGCTAAAATCGGGTGACACAACGCGGGACTGAGGGGGGCTGGAACTGGACGAAATCCGGCGATAACTGGATCAAAACAAGGTCATGCGCGACGGTGGCAGGACCATGGTGGGCAAATACGGTCCTGGCACGGGTGGCAAAAACAGTCCCCGGATGAGGCATACACCGGGCGCTTGTTAAGGTTAATCGCGCCGCGCGGGATGTCCCCAACTAAACGCCTTGGCTACTACAACCGGCGCAGGTCGATGCGGTCGATGCGGTGCCCCGGACCCTTGGCCAGGATGAGATCGGCGCGGGGGCGGGTTGGCAGAATGTTCTGGTTGAGATTGACGAGGTTAATGGCACGCCAGATCTCCAGCGCCTTCTCCCGCGCCTCGGCATCGTTGAGCAGCGCATAGCGCCGGAAATAAGCCGCCGGATCGCGGAACGCCGTCTGGCGCAGGCGCAGGAAGCGCTTCACGTACCACTCCTCGATCAGCGCCTCTGGCGCATCGATGTAGACCGCGAAATCGAAGTAGTCAGACACATAGGGACTGACCTCGCCGCCAGTGCTGAACTGGGCCGGCTGCAGCACGTTCAGCCCTTCGACGATGAGTACATCCGGGCGGTCGACCACCACCGCCTCGCCGGGCAGGATGTCGTAGAAGAAGTGCGAATAGAGCGGCGCCCCGACATTCGGCCGGCCGGCCTTCACATCGTTCAGAAACGCCAGCAGCCGGTGCGTGTCGTAGCTCTCGGGGAAGCCCTTTTTCTGCATCAGGCCGCGCTGTTCAAGTATTTGATTTGGAAGAAGAAAACCGTCCGTCGTGATGAGGTCGACGCGGCGGTGATCGGGCCAGCGGGCGAGCAACGCCTGCAGCACGCGCGCGGTGGTGCTCTTGCCGACGGCGACGCTGCCGGCGATGCCGATCACGAACGGCACCTTCATGTCGCTCTTGCCGAAGAACTCCTGCCGTTCTGCATGCAGACGTTGCGTCGCCTGCACCTGCAGATTGAGCAGCCGGGACAGCGGCAGATAGATCTCCTCGACCTCCTTTTTCGACAGCCGCTGCGTGACGCCGCCCAGGCGGTCGACCTCGGCGTCGTCCAGCGTCATGGGCGTGTCGGCCCTGAGGCGAGACCACTCCTTGCGGGTGAAACTCTGGTAGGGCGAGAGGTCCCGGGGCGCGGCCGGGTTGGGTTTTGTAGGCGCCCGCCGGAGCGGTAATTTGCGCATGCCGCCGCCCGCCGTGGTCTTGCGCAGGCGCTTCATGGGGCCGCTTTCCGGCTTGCCAAGGGCAGCCAAAATCCGACATAATGTTCGTGTGGTGTTCTCATGTCCGGAGTTCGGCTCGCTGGCGGCGGTTTTCGCTGCTGTGTTGCATTGCAACATCGGCGGGGCGTGAGGTCAAGTGAAGCGATGGTTTAACCCTATGTTGGATTTCATTCCTCCCGCGCCGCCGCCCCCCGTCCTGGTTAACGGCCTGACCGAGGCGCACGCCGTGGATATCTGGATCGCGCGCTGGTTGCATATGCGTCGCAAGGATATTCTGGCCCGCTACGGCTGCGATCCCAGGCGCCTTTACGACATCTGGGAGGGGCGCAAGTATCCCTCCAGCCGGGCCAAGGCACTGACGGTTTTTTCTGAACGATATCCGTCGCTTAGCGGAGGGTCGGACACCAGCTTCCATCGCCGGATTCCGCGTCCCGGTCCGGTTCCGGGGCAGCCCCTTCTGTTCGCCGAACTG
>JAYUAJ010000216.1:0-4717 GCA_043741375.1 Hyphomicrobiaceae bacterium
TCGGCGAACTCCGCGCCGAACATCTCGACGTTGTCCTCGTGCGAGGCCGGGCCGAAGAAGACATTGTTTGGCGGGGCCGAATGTTTGCCCTTGAACATATCTTGCCCAGCTAGGCGGCGCTTGTGCCGCTCATTGCCGTCGTAATCCCGCAGGACGGCGACCGGCTTATCGCCGCGTGCGATCACGATCTCTTCTCCGGCTTCCGCACGGCGGATGAGCTCGGAGAGGTTTGTCTTGGCCTGGTGGACGGTCACCATTTTCATGATGACTAAGTTAGCTAACTTCGGTTCGCGTGTCAATCGAACCGCAACTCACCTCCTCCGCCCTCGCCGCCCCGCCTTAGACCCCGCCGACCCTGGTTTCACGAACCCGCCCGCCTTTTCCTTCCCGCCCTTTGGCCAGAACGTTTCGGCCTCCTGCAGCTTGCTCCCCTTCACCGCCCGTCCGGCGCGCGCCACCGCCGCCTCGACGTCCGATTGCCGCGCCATCGGGTCGTCCATCACGGCCAGCTCCACCTGGCGCAGGCGCTTGACCTCGTCGCGCAGTCTTGCCGCTTCTTCGAACTCCAAATCCGCCGCCGCGTCCTTCATGCGCTTTTCCATGTCGGCGATGACGGCGGCGAGGTTGTGCCCGGCCAGCGCCTGTTTCTCGCCCTTCTTGAAGCCGGCGCCGGCGTCTACCGTGACGTGATCGCGCTCGTACATCGAGGCCATGACGCTTGAGATGTCGCGCTTGATGCTTTCGGGCGTGATGCCGTTGGCCGTGTTGTAGGCCACCTGCTTTTCGCGCCGGCGGTCGGTCTCGGCGATGGCGCGTTCCATCGAGCCGGTCATGCCGTCCGCATAGAGAATGACTTTTCCGTCCACGTTGCGGGCGGCGCGGCCGATGGTCTGCACCAAGCTGGTTTCGGAGCGCAGAAAGCCCTCCTTGTCGGCGTCGAGAATGGCGACCAGCGCGCATTCCGGGATGTCCAGGCCTTCGCGCAACAGATTGATGCCGATCAGAACGTCAAAGGCGCCCAGCCGCAGATCACGGATGATCTCTATGCGTTCCAGCGTCTCGATGTCCGAATGCATGTAGCGCACGCGGATACCCTGCTCGTGCATGTATTCCGTCAGATCCTCGGCCATGCGCTTGGTCAGAGTCGTCACTAGCGTGCGATAGCCGGCCAACGAAACGTGGCGCACTTCATCGATCAAATCATCCACTTGTGTACGCGCGGGACGGATTTCCACGGGCGGGTCAATGAGTCCCGTCGGGCGAATAACCTGTTCGACAAACACGCCGCCGGTCTGCTCCAGCTCCCAATTACCGGGCGTCGCCGAGACGTAAACCGTCTGTGGACGCATAAGGTTCCATTCCTCGAAGCGCAGGGGACGGTTGTCGATGGCCGAGGGCAGACGGAACCCGAATTCCGCCAATGTGGCTTTGCGGTTAAAGTCGCCTTTGAACATGGCGCCGAGCTGGCCGATGGTGACGTGGCTCTCGTCGATGAAGACCAGCGCGTTATCAGGCAGATATTCGAACAGCGTCGGCGGCGGTTCGCCCGGCGCGCGGCCCGTGAGATAGCGCGAATAGTTTTCAATGCCCGCACAAGCGCCCGTGGCTTGGATCATTTCGAGATCGAACTGCGTGCGTTGCTCCAGGCGTTGCGCCTCCAACAGCCGCCCCGCATCCTTGAACTCAGCGAGCCGCACTTGGAGATCGTGCTCGATGCGCCGCACCGCCTGCTCCAGCGTCGGTTTTGGCGTCACATAATGTGAATTGGCGTAGATTTTTATCGTCGGCAGTTCGGCCGTCTTGCGCCCGGTAAGCGGATCGAATTCCGTAATACTCTCGATCTCGTCGCCGAACATCTGGATGCGCCAGGCCCGGTCCTCGAAATGCGACGGGAACAGATCGACGGTATCGCCGCGTACACGGAACATGCCGCGCACGAAATTCTGCTCGTTGCGCTTATACTGCAGCGCCACCAGATCGCCAAGCAACTGGCGCTGGCTGATGCGTTCTCCCTTTTTCAGGGCGAAGGTCATGGCCGAATAGGTTTCAACGTCGCCAATGCCGTAGATGCAGGAGACCGAGGCCACCACGATCACGTCGTCGCGTTCAAGCAGGGCGCGCGTCGCGGAATGGCGCATACGGTCGATCTGCTCATTGATCGAGCTTTCTTTCTCAATGTAGGTATCGGTGCGCGGCACATAGGCTTCGGGCTGATAGTAATCGTAGTAGGAGACGAAATACTCGACCGCGTTCTCGGGAAAGAAACTCTTGAACTCGCCATAGAGCTGCGCCGCCAGCGTCTTGTTCGGCGCCAGGATCAGCGCGGGGCGCTGCGTCTGTTCGATGACGTTGGCCATCGTGAAGGTCTTGCCCGACCCGGTGACGCCGAGCAGCACCTGGTCGCGCTCCTTGGCCTTCACCTGCGCCACCAGTTCCTCGATGGCCGTCGGCTGGTCGCCCTTGGGCTGATAGGGTGAGACTACTTTTAGGGGAATGCCGCCCTCGGATTTCGCGGGGCGGGGTGGGCGATGGGGTGTGAAATCGTCCGAGATCGGCACCTGTTCGGGCCGCAGATGCTCCAGCCCCTCGCGTGGCCCGCCCGAGATTTTCGGATCGGCGCGCATTTTGAGCTCGGTCGCCGACATTTTTCGCGGCGCGGGGGTTCGGCGCGGGCCAACGGCCGGCTCCGGAGAATCCAGCGCGCCAAGAATCGGCGCCTGCTCGCGATCAGACAACCCAGGCGTATTCGCCTCGGTCTCGACCGGCGGCTGCACGGGCTTGCCCGATTTCGATTTTCCGCGCGGGCGTTTGGCAGGCGCGAAGCCGCCGTCTTGGCGTGAATGTCCCATGGCGCTAGTCTAACGGTTGATGCGGCGCCCTGCAAATGCTGGGGGAGGCAGCACACCTGCCTGAACGAAGGAGTTAATCCCTTGAAAAAGACCTACCACGGAAGCTGTCACTGCGGCGCGGTGCGCTACGAGGCCGACATCGATCTGGCGGCGGGCACGAACAAATGCAACTGCTCGATCTGCAGCAAAACCCGCAACTGGAATGCGATCGTCAAGCCAGAGGCGTTCCGGCTGCTCGCTGGCGAAGCCGCTTTGAGCGACTACCAATTCAACTCTATGCAAGGCCATCACCTGTTTTGCAAAACCTGCGGCGTACGACCTTATTTGCGTGGCTATGTCAAGGAGATCGGCGGCGACTATGTGTCCGTGCAGTTATCGACGCTCGACGATGTGACGCCGGCGGAGCTGCTGCAGGCGCCCATCAGGTATGCCAATGGCCGGCACAACGACTGGATGAGCGTGCCGGATGAGATCCGGCATTTGTAGCTTACGGTCGACTAGAGTCGGGTCAGACCCCGTCAGCGAAGGGGTCAGCGAAGGGGTCTGACCCCAAAAGGAGCCCGCCATGCCGCTCGCCGAACCCGCCGCCGCGCGCCGACCGGCGGTCAACGGCCTGCTCCTGATCTCGCTCGCCACCATGGTCTGGGCCTCGGGCGGGCTGTTCACGCGGCTGCTGCCGTTCGACCTGTGGACCATCGTGTTCTGGCGCGGCGTGTTCGCCACGGTTTTCATCGGCGCTTATGTGCTCTATCGTTTCGGCGGCCAAACGCCGGCGATCATTTGGCGCGCGGGGATTGATGGCGTCATCGTCACGCTGTGCTCCGCCGCCACGATCATCCTGTTCCCGGCCGCCTTCCAGCACACCACCGTCGCCAACGCCTTCACCATCCTGGCGGCCCTGCCCTTCGTCACCTCGTTCATGGCCTGGGCCTGGTTTGGCGAGCGCATGTCGGGGTTGACCTTGGCGGCTGCAGCTGTGGCGATGATCGGCATCGAGGTCATGGTGGGGCCGTCCGGGGGGCCGGGCCTTGGCGACCTCTACGCCATCGCCGGCACGCTGACGAACGCGTTGATGATCGTCGCCGTTCGCCGCAATCCGCACGTCGTCATGCTGCCGATGGCCTGGGCCGCTGTCATGCTCAGCGTGATCGTCGCCTATCCGCTGGCGGCGCATCTTTGGGATTTTTCCCCGCGCGACTATCTGGTCGCGGCCGGCTTCGGTCTTGGCCCGTTGACGCTGGGCATGATGCTCTATGTGATTGGCTCGGCCAGCGTGCCGGCGGCGCTGTCGGCTTTGGTCACAACTTCGGAAGCGCCGATTGGCGCCCTTTGGACCTGGCTTGGCGTCGGCGAGGTGCCCGCGACCGCGACGCTTCTCGGCGGGGCGATCGTACTCGCCAGCGTCGTCGTCCGGCTGTTGGTTGAATGGGGTCAGGCCCCATCAGCGAAGAGGTCTGACCCCTGATCTTGTACCATTGTCCAATGTACCAAGGTCGAGCAATCCCGGCTGCGGACTCATGCGAAACTCCCTTAGTGCGTGACCATACGGCTGCGCACAGATCTTGAGACTGAGACTCTAAAGGGAGGCTTGCATGCCACTACTGACAGCACGTGCGATCAGCATCGGAGCGCTCGGCGGACTCGCCACGTATCTTTTTGTCGGCCCGCTAGGAGGACTGGGCTTGCAGATCTGGGCGGGCGTTCGTTGCCTGGGCCTGCTTCTGCCACAACGGCGGCAAGGAAAGCGGCCTGATGACGACGATTGCCTGCAACATTCTGGGCGTTATCGTCGCGTGGGTGGCGTTCATCATCATCAACGCCCTCGCGGGTAGCCTTGGGGTTCCCCTGGCGGCCGGCATTGCGGTGGC
>JAYUAJ010000217.1:0-4713 GCA_043741375.1 Hyphomicrobiaceae bacterium
AAACGTAGGGTGCAATGGCGAAGCGTATCGCACCGTTGGCATGCGCGATGCGGCTTGACCCTAGGTTCGCATTGCCCAGAGCGGTGCAATACGGCCGAAGATGGCCTATTGCACCCTACGCGCCGGCGCTCTCGACGCACCATTTCGCCGAGAAATGACGGTCGTCCACAGGCCGCCCCGGGTCCGTCATCTTGCCGACACGGGCGCCGGTCAGCGTCGCGGGCTATCAGTCCGCGCACAATCTGAAACAGGGAGTTTCCTCACATGCGTCGTATCCTTTCGCTTCTGCTGCTCGCCGTCGTCGTGCTCGGCGTCGGCTTCTACTTCTACCAGCGTAATATTGCGCCGATCCCGGTCGCGGCCGCCGATCTCGAAAAGGGCGGAGCGTTCTCGGATGGCGAAAAGACGGCCCTGACCGCGGCCTGCTCGGCCACCGTCAAGAAGGATACCGCCACGGTGTGCGGCTGCATCGCCGGCAAGGCCGCGACCGACCTCTCCCGCTTCGAGCGCATGATGGCGACCGCCTCGTTCCAGGGCAAGCTGTCGGACGTCGTCGGCATCACCAAGGGCCTGATCGACAGCGGCATCCCCGCCGCAAAGGTCAAGGCCGCCGAGTCCGACGCCAAGACGCGCTTCTCGGACCTGACCAAGAGCTGCGGCGCCACGCAGTAGGTCGGCGCGACTGCCCTCCGCATGAGAGTGGGGACACGAACCTCATCTTCGGCGAGGAAGCGCCGATGCCAAATTGTTGCGACACCGGCAGCCGAAGATGAAGATCATGTCCCCCCATCCGGGGCGCGTGTCACCCCAACGCAACACTGCGTAGTCCCCTCAGATTGTCCCAGTACGCTGTTTGCTGTATTCGCCCTATTTAGTGTGGGGTGAGTCTGCGGGGCGACGGCATGCGAATTCTCTGGGTGGCAGTGGCATCACGGTTGCATCAATAGTAGCCAAACCGAGTTAAAAAAAAATCACGGTACCGGGCGTCAGCGCTAATTCGACAATCTCGTCCGCCGTGGGCTCAGGTATAGTCGGATGGCCATTGGGATAGAAGATGCAATTCGTTCTTCTTCGGATTTAGGCAGCTAGCATCGAACAGTGAGACATCGGCTGCGATCTCCCGTTTACATCCTTCGGCCCGCATGATCTTCTTCACAAGTTCGATCATCTCGGCGCGCGTCAATTTCAAAGAACCAGCGCTCATTTAATGCCCTTGGGAGATCCAACTAAACCGTCCACCCGCCATCGATGACATGCGTCCCGCCGGTTACGAACGCGCTTTCGTCGCTGGCGAGCCACACGGCGAGGTGCGCGATTTCCTCGGGACGCGCAAACCTCCCCACGGGTTGCCGCGCCTCGAACATCTTGCGGTTCTCGTCGCGGCCGCCCGGCATGGTTTCGATGCGCTCGTTCAAGCTGGGCGTATCGACCGTACCCGGACAGATGGCGTTGCAGCGGATGCCCTGCTTGATGAAGTCGACCGCCACCGATTTGGTGATGCCGATCACGGCGGCTTTGGTCGCTCCGTAGGCGTATCGTTTTGGCGCACCCTTGATGGAGCCGGCGGCCGACGCGATGTTGACCACCGAGCCGCCGCCGTTGGCGATCATTCCGGGGAGAAACGCGCGCAGCGTCCGCCATTGCGATTTGACGTTGAGGTCGAAGGAGAGGTCCCAGCCGGCTTCGTCGGTGTCGACGGCGGTGCCGGTGTGCACATAGCCCGCGCAGTTGAAGAGCACGTCCACAGGCCCGACGCGTTTTGCCGCCGCGTCCACGGCCGCGGTATCGCGCACGTCCAGGGTGAAGGTCTCGACGCTGCCGGGAAGGCCAGCGGCGTCCTTGGTGAGTTGCGCCAACAGGTCGGCCTTGATGTCGGTCGCGAACACCTTGGCGCCTTCGGCTGCGAAGGCGAGCGCGCACGCGCGGCCGATGCCCTGACCGGTGGCGGTCGCGAAAACGGTTTTGCCGGTGAGGCGGTTCATGGTCGAGCGGTTTCCTTGAGGGGGTGTTGCAACTCGTGGGGCGTGGTTAACAGGACCCCG
The DNA here is from genome assembly GCA_043741375.1 of Hyphomicrobiaceae bacterium. Lineage (GTDB taxonomy): Bacteria > Pseudomonadota > Alphaproteobacteria > Rhizobiales > Hyphomicrobiaceae > JANYHF01. The sequence goes on from JAYUAJ010000217.1 coordinate 2,043, forward strand.
CAAGACGAAATTTGACGCCGGTTTGGGCGAAATGTCCACTGGTTCAGGCGGAGCCGGGCTCAAGCTGGGGACGAGCCGGCGTTGACAAGGCCATACGCGGCTATAACTGGATCATGCACGACATTCCGCACACGCCAAAATCACCCCTTGCTGGCCACCTGATCGACCAGCGACATCACCGGCTGGCGCGTCATCAGATCATCGATCCGTGAACGTTCTTTCTGGAATTCGCCGAGCTGGCGGCCGGCCAACTGGTGGTCGCGCGGGACGTGAATGCTCATCGGATCGACGAACGAGCCGTTGATCAGAACTTCAAAGTGCAGATGCGCGCCGGTCGATAGCCCGGTGTTGCCGAGATAGCCGATCAGGTCGCCCTGGCTGACCTTGCTACCGACGTTGAGGCCCGGCGCAAAGCGCTGCATGTGCGAGTAGGCGGTCTCGTAGCCGTTGGCATGACGTATACGCGCATAATTGCCGTTGCCACCCTTGCGGCCGTAGTCTTCGATGACGCCGGTGCCGGCCGCCAGGATGGGCGTTCCCGCCTCGCCCGCCCAGTCGATGCCGGTGTGCATCTTCTTGATGTGCAGCAGCGGATGGACGCGGAACCCGAAGCCCGAGGTGAAGCGCACTTCGCCGCGCACCGGCTTCAAGGATAGGAATTTCTTGGCATTATTACCTTGTACGTCGTAATAGTCGACTTGCCCGTCGGGCGTGCGGAAGCGGTAGAATTTGCGCGTTTCTCCTCCCACCGTCAGCGAAGCGAACAGCAACTCGTTCGGCTTGCCGCCAGCCGGTCCCGCCGCCGGCCCGCTGAAAGTATCTGCCTCCTCAGTGACATCGAAAAAGGCCTCAAAACCGTCCCCTGGGCCCACCCGGCGGCGGAAATCGGTGTCGTAGGCAAAGGTGCGCACCATGCGCATGATCATGGGCGCGGGCATGCCTTGCTGCAACGCCTGTTCGTAAAGTCCAGCATACAGAGTGTTATGTTGCCGGCTGCCTTGAAGTTCGGCCAATTGCTCATTGAAATTGGCCGCCAGCGGGTTTTCGCTGCCGACATAGCCGCCCGATCCGGTTCGCGCGACCGTCACGAGATGGCTGTGCGCCTCGGAAAACACCGTGACCAGCGCGGGTTGCATGGTGCCGTCGGCGGCGGGCGCAAGCACGAGCCGGATCTCCTGATCGGCGACCAGTCCCTCGCCATCCACCACGGTCTTGGCGGCCGTCACGATGGCATGCGCTTGCGCAGCACTCGCGCCGTTGCGCTGCAATACCGACGTCAGCGTTTGATTGGCGGCGGCCTGAATCACGCGCACCTCCTGCCCTTCAAATTGGGGCGTAGACACATCATCCAGTTGGTTCTTGGCCAGCGCTGTGGTGTTTGGGGGCAGAGTTTCGCGCACCACCGGCGAGGCAGCGGCGTCGGTCTCACCCTCTGGGCTTGCCGTCTCGCCCGAGCCGCCGCCGTCTTCCATCATGGCGCCGTCGAGCGAGCCGTCGCGATTCTTGAGGACCAGCGCCAGCACGTCGCCGTCACTGAGCTGCTGATTGTCCTGGTCCGGGATCAGGCCGCCATCCGGGTCGCGCAACGACGTGGCCACCGTGCCGGCCGGCGAGCCATCGCTTTCGCCGCTGTCGCCGGCCCCGGGCGAGTTGTTGTAGAGTGTGAACGGATTGAATGGCGGGATGCTGTCGTTGAGCGGCCCTGGTACGCTTGAGAGATGCGCCACCACGCGCGTATAGGGTTTGAGGACGATAAACGTTTTCTCGCCCTTCTTCTCCTGCAGCGGTTCGCGGATGATGTGACGCGTGGTCGACCCTCGCACCGCCGCAGTCAGCCGATCGGATTTGCCGCGCGACCCTTCCACCGTCACGTTTGTTGCCGCGATCACGATGCCTGGCGCCATCGATTGGCGGACCGTCTTCTCAACAAACGCGAACATAGTACCGTCGCCGCGATCGTGATCGATCGACGTGAAGAGCGCTAGGCCGATCGCGACCACACCGACGGCCGCGGCAAGCAGTGTGCTGGCCAACCATTTCAGTCGCGACCCGCGGCGCGCTTCAGGATTGTCGGGGTGGTAGACGCTCTCGGCCGCACGCTTGGTCTGGGCGAGATAAACCTGCGGCAGCTGTGCGCGGCCGCTGCGCGGCACCAAAGCACGGCTGCGTGGCGCCCCCTGAAAAGAGCGATGCTTCTTGGTCACCCCGACAGCCCCCTTCGCGGCCAGCGTCCTGACGCTCACCTTATCCTGTCCGGCTTGATGTAAGCCCGGCGGCCCGTTGCCAAGGCCGGCCAACTAACCCCAGGCTTGGCCGCGCCATCGCCAAAAACTCTGAGCCGCGAACACGTCAACATCAGTGCATTTTTCAGGCTTCTTTATGGCTGGTTGTCCACAAGCGGCTGTGGAAAAATCGGAAGTCAGAAAAAAAGTTGGAGAATGTCGTTGACACCGGGAGGGGGCACGTGGTTTAAGAACCTCGCTGACCGGGCGACGACGTCGCTCCAAAGACTTTCGATTGGCGACTTTCGATCGATTGTCGACGGCACTCACTGGAACACTGACAAGGCACGTTCCGGCCTTAGAACCGGAAGCAGAGTCTTGTTTGTTCTCAACCTGAGGGGTTTGATCCTCGGGTCGATTTTGCGTCCGGTTGAGGTTTTCCTGTCATT
>JAYUAJ010000218.1:0-1913 GCA_043741375.1 Hyphomicrobiaceae bacterium
CAGCGCCGCACGCCAAGCGAACCGGCCAATGTGCCGTGCCCCGGACTTCATACGCACTACCCTCAAGCCCCAGTCGCCTTTTCGAGGCTTCACCATTCCGTAGTTCCCGTAAATTATTCCTTAACGCTAGCCGAGCCTGGCCCGGAAAGCAAAGCCGACGACTCAGCGTTGCAATGCACTATCCCCACGAATGCGGCCAGCCTTAGGCACGCTGGAGGCAGGAGTGTCAGAGCCGTCCCAATGCTCTCTCTGTGGCGCGGGCAATGAAGTCTGATCGCGTTAAGCCATCTGCTTGTGCCGTCCTATCGATCCGTTCGACAAGGTCTCCCGCCAAGGTGATGCTCAGTTGAACGGGTGCCTTGGCTGCAGTCGGTGCATCGATGAGGATTGCCACTCCGTCTCTGTTTGCGTTGTCCGACATAATCGCATCAAGCGAGGATGGCTCCGGCAATGGCTCATTGTCGGCGGTCATACCGTCAACGTGAAAAGTTAACGCCTCGATGGCCATCAAGCGGGCGTCGTCGAGAGTTGTGCCCGCAGTGATGCATCCAGGGAAGTCTGGAAACGACACGCCATAGTCGCTGCCGGCGTCTTTGTGGATGAGCGCGATGTAGGGACGCATTCTTACCTCAGTTTCAACCCGGACTGTTTCTCGATTGATCGAAGTGTTCCGATGGGCAGTTGCTTTGTAGGGTGCGGGACCGTAACGCGACCGGATTTTGATGGGTGTTTGAACTGCACATGACTCCCTTTTGGACCACTTGTGACCATCCATCGGCCTGCAAAGCTGCTATAACCTCACGGCTGCTCATCGCACACTATAACGACCGGCCGATCTCCAGGAAACGGTCGTGGCGGAGTTTCCTGACCTCCAGGGGGGCCTTGCCGTCGAATTCGGCCAATGCTGCGGCCAACGCGTCGCCGATGGCCCGGATGACGCTCTTGTGGTCGCGGTGGGCGCCGCCGATGGGCTCCTTGACGATGTCGTCGATGACGCCGAGCTGTTCCAGGTCCTGCGCCGTGATCTTCATGGCGGTTGCGGCTTCCTCGCGCTTGGTCGAATCGCGCCAGATGATGGAAGCGGCGCCTTCGGGCGAAATGACCGAATAGATCGCGTGCTCCAGCATGATGATGCGGTTGGCGGTCGCAATCGCGATGGCCCCGCCCGAGCCGCCTTCACCCAGAATGATCGACACGATTGGCACGCCGAGCTTGAGGCAGCAGTCCGTCGAGCGGGCAATCGCCTCGGCCTGGCCGCGCTCTTCGGCAGCGATCCCCGGATACGCGCCGGCCGTATCGACGAGCGTGATCACCGGCAGCGAGAACTTGTCGGCCATTTCCATGAGCCGGACGGCCTTGCGATAGCCCTCGGGCATGGCCATGCCAAAATTGTGCTTGATGCGCCCCTCCGTGTCCGAGCCCTTCTCGTGGCCGATCACCATCACCGAGCGGCCGCGAAACCGGCCGATGCCGCCCACGATCGCCGCGTCCTCGGCGAAATAGCGGTCGCCCGAAAGCTGAGTGAAATCTTCGATCAAGCCCGCGATGACATCGAGGCTGTGGGGCCGGTCCGGATGGCGTGCAACCTGCGCCTTCTGCCAGGGGGTCAGCTTGTTGTAGGTGTCGACGAGGGCGGCCTTGGCCTTCTGCTCCAGCTTCTTGATCTCGTCCGTGATCGAAACGGCGGCCCCGCTCGACGCCATGGCCTTCAGCTCGTTGACCTTGCTCTCAAGCTCGGCAATCGGCTTTTCGAAGTCGAGATAGGTGCGCAACGCCGGTAGCGAGGGCTTGGGCGGCTGTTGGGACGGGCTTGCCGCCTGGGAAACGGGTTCGGTCACGGGTGCCTCTTCTTGCCTTTGCCGACTGTGCGGACAGCGAATATCTCATGGTCTCAATACAGAGACAGAGCGGAA
>JAYUAJ010000219.1:0-10895 GCA_043741375.1 Hyphomicrobiaceae bacterium
GGTCGTCCTTGGCGTGGCAGGCGTTGCACACCGTCTTGGCGGCACGGAAAGCCTCTTTTGGCCCATGACAGCGCCCGCAGGCCACGCCGACGTGCGCCCCAGTCAGGGCAAAGTCGGTCGCTCCATGATCGAAAAGTTCCGGCGTCGAGAAAATGATGCTGGCGTCGCGGCCCTGATGCTCAGCGTGACATGACCGGCACTGCGAGCCCACCACTTCGGCGCTCCGCCCGTGAAAATGCGTATGCGTTGCAGCGTCGGCGGCCACATCCTTGTGGCAGGCAAGGCATAGCGGGCTCTGCGCCTCGCGCGAGAACGCGCGATGGCAATTCGTGCAGGTGGTCTCAAGCTTGGCGTGCGCGCTCGACAACGGGCCGGGCATCACCATGCGTTCGATCAACGACTGCGCGCTCGCAGTCCGGGCCGATACACAAAGGCACAGCACCACGAACATCATTAGTAGGCGCCAGGGCACGCAGCGTTCTCTCTCCATCAATAGAAATGTACCGCCACGATGTGCACGATCACGCTAAGCGCCATCACGACGAACAGCGGCACGTGCAGATAATGCCAAGCGCTGAACATCCGCTCAAAGAGGATAAGCCGCGCGGCGGCGGCTACGGCTCCGAAATAACTATCCAGATGTTCGCGCGCCGCGCGGTGCCAAGCCTTGCGATGCTTGGCTTTGAGCCCGAAACGCCGCGATTCGGTGTCGATGAAGCGGCGCGTATCGCGGGCGACATGGCGGCGGGCGGAGTTGGCGCGCCAAGTGAGCGACACGGACTGCCGCAGAGCGCCGGAGAGACCGCGCGCAGGTGCGCGCGCCATCTCCTCCAGCAGCGATAGCTCCTGCCATACCAGCGAGGCCTGCGGCAGGTCGCCGCCCAACGCCAGCCGCATGTCCGTGGTGTGCGAGAGCATCTCCGTGAGCTCGCTGCGCCGGCCGTGCAGGCCCTTCTGCAGCTGCCCGTAGAGATAGCGCCCGACGATACCGCTGCCGGCCACGAACAGCATGGTGATCAGGGCCACATTGCTGTTGAAGGCGCCAAGCTGGAAGCCGGCGTGAAACAGGATGATCGCTGGCCCGAGCACGCCGAGCAGCATATGGGCGCTGAACCAGCCGGCCGTGCTGCCGAAATTTCCCCAGGAGCGAACATATTTGCGCATCGGGTAGCCGAGCACGGCCAGGATCGTCAGCCCGCCGATGATGCCAAGGTAGTAGCCGAGCCCCTTGCCCGGCGTGAGGCCGGAGGCGTCATGCGTGAACCAGCCGGCAATCAGCGCGAGAGTAACCGCGACGGCGATGGTGCCCGATACCCAGGCATTCAACCGGTTCGACCGCGGCTGAGATGATTTGGCCACCCCGGGCGCGCGCGGCTCGGGCCCTGGCTGCCGGGCTCCATCGAACGCAGGGTCCACTGCGCGGCCAGCAACCTGCGCAGGCTGTGCAGCAAGGCTGGATGCGCGGACACTCATATCGCCACTTCCCAAGTCGGCCGTTGCGGCCTGCCCCCCGGCTTCGACATACGCCGGCCCGATTCGGATCCGACAGTGAACCATCAGCGGGAACTAACACGAGCCAAATCCGGCCATTTCTTGACGCTGGCGCGCATCTCCAAATGTGCCTGCTGGCGGGAATAAGGACACCGGCTGATCCGTTGCGGGGGCTCAATGGCGTACATACTCGATTTTGCAGGACTCCGCCGATGCCTCGATTCCCCTATTGCCTCGGATTGATGATTTTGGTGCTGATCATCGTGCCGCAGATGGCTCAAGCCGCAGACCCGGACCTGATGCTGATCCAGGCCGCGAAGCTGGGCGACGTCGACGCGGCGCAAAGAGCGCTGGCGGCAGGAGCCAATCCCAACCGGGTCAACTTCGCTGGCGACACGGTATTGATCCATGCCGCGCGCACCGGGCATGGCAGCGTGGCGAAGCTTCTGCTCAAGAGCGATCTCAACCTCGAGGCACGCAATCGGGACGGTGAAACGGCGCTTCTGACAGCGTCGCGTGCCTGCGCTGGGGGCGTGCTGAAGTTGCTGCTGGATGCCCATGCCGATACCGGAGTGACCGACGGCGCGGGACGGACGGCCCTGATGCTGGCGGCCGAGCGCTGCGGGGCGGCTGTGGTGCAGCCGCTCGTTGCCGTGACGCGCGACCTCAACGCCAAGGACAAAGAGGGGTGGACGGCGCTTTGGCACGCGGCCGACCGGGTCAACGCCGACAGCTTCGGCGCACTCCTGGGGGCGGGCGCCGACACCGCCCTGGCGCCCGCAGGCCGGCGCGGCTTGCTGTGGCAGGCGGTCGAGCGGCAGCAGGCCGGGCTGGTCGATCAATTGCTCGCCCACCATGCACCGATCGACGCTGCCACCGATACCGGCAGCACACTGCTGATGCTGGCGGCACGCTGTGGTGATGCGGGCATCATCGCCTCGATGCTTAGGGCGGGAGCCGATCCCAACCAGCGCAATGGCCTTGGGCAGACCGCTCTCATGCTGGCGGCTGCAGCTGGCAAGCGCGAAGCGGTGGCGGCGCTGCTGGCAGCCAAGGCCGATCCTGCCTTGCGCGACAAACGCAAGGAAACCGCGCTCGACATAGCAAAGGCGACCGGGGCCGAAGCCGTGGTCGCCTTGCTGCAGTGACGATGGGCTGCAGTAACGATGGGCTGCTGTAACGATGGAGTGAAGGTGGGTGCAGTGAATGTGGGGTGTGAGCGCCCCGGGCATGTTCAGTGAATTGGCTGCTTATTCACCGAACGATGCTGCGGGACGGGGGGGGTCCAGGGCGCCCACACGCCAGTTCCGCGAAGGTGGTCGGGAGGAATTGACCACCCTCGCGGGTAAACTTCGCTAGAGGCTGTAGGCGCGCTCGCCATGATCGACCAGATCGAGCCCTTCGCGCTCGGCGTCGGGCGCCGCGCGCAGACCGATGGTGACATCGATCAGCTTGTAGAAGATGGCCGAGCCGATGCCGGACCACAGCAGCACCGACGCCACGGCCTTGAACTGCACCCACAGCTGCGTCGCCATGTTGTAGCTGCCGACCAGGTCCTTGGCGGTGTAGTCGGTGAGGCCCGTGCCGCCGAGGTAGGGAGCGACCAGGACGCCGGTCATCATCGCGCCGAAGATGCCGCCGATGCAATGCACGCCGAACACGTCGAGCGCGTCGTCATAACCGAAGGCATTTTTCACGGTCGAGACAAAGAACAGGCAGAGCGGGCTGACGAGCAGGCCAAGCACTACGGCGCCCATGGGGCCGGCATAGCCCGAGGCGGGTGTGACCGCGACCAGGCCGGCGACCGCGCCCGAGGCCATACCGAGCATCGAGGGCTTGCCCTTGAAGATCCACTCGAAGACCATCCAGGACAGCGCCGCGGCAGCCGTTGCGACCATGGTGTTGACGAAGGCCAGGGCGGTAATGCCGTTGGCTTCCAGGTTGGAGCCGGCGTTGAAGCCGAACCAGCCGACCCACAGCAGGCAGGCGCCGATCATGGTCATGGTCAGCGAGTGGGGCGACAGGGCTTCCTTGCCGTAGCCGATGCGCTTGCCGAGCATGAGCGCGCCGACCAGGCCGGCAATGCCAGCGTTGATATGCACGACCGTGCCGCCGGCGAAGTCGAGCGCGCCGGCCGACCACAGCCAGCCTGCGCCGGCCATGATGCCGTCGAGCTTGTCCTGCGCCACTTTCTTGGCGGCGTCATCGGCAGCGGCAGCCAAAGCCTTGGCTCCGTTGACGATATCGTCCGGCGTCGGCGTGGCCCAGACCCAATGGGCGATCGGGAAGTAGATGAACGTGGCCCAGAGGAACATGAACACGACCACGGCGGAGAACTTCATGCGCTCGGCGAAGGCGCCGATGATGAGCGCCGGGGTGATCATGGCGAAGGTCATCTGGAAGACCATGTAGACCAGCTCCGGGATGTAGACGCCCGGCGAGAAGGTGGGCCAGATCGAAGATGCCGTGACGCCCCTCAGGAAGGCCTTGCCGAAGCTGCCGATGTAGCCGGGATAAGGACCGACATTGTCGCCGAGCGCGATCGAGTAGCCGTAGGCGATCCACAGCAGGCCGACCATCGAGACGATCATGAACACCTGGGTCAGCACCGACAGCATGTTCTTGGAGCGGACGAGCCCGCCGTAGAACAGGCCAAGGCCCGGGATCGACATCATGAGCACGAGCGCGGTGGATACGAGCATCCAGGCGGTGTCGCCCTTGTTGGGCACCGGCACGTCGGCTGCAAGGGCTGGCATGGCGCTTAACGCCAGCAGAGTGAGGGCCGCAGCCCAGGTTGATTTTCGGTTCAGGCAAAACTGCATGTGACTGTTCCCCGTAAAGGTCCGATGGGTAAAGTGGACTGGTTTGGCTGCCGCGCCTAAATGGCGTTGTTGTCGGTCTCGCCGGTGCGGATGCGCAGGGTGTGGGCAACGTCGGTGACGAAGATCTTGCCGTCGCCGATCTGGCCGGTGCGGGCGGCCTTGGCGATGGCGGCGACCGCTGCGTCGACGCGGTCCGACTGCACCACGACTTCGATTTTCACCTTCGGCACGAAGTTCACGGTGTATTCGGCGCCGCGGTAGATTTCCTTATGGCCCTTCTGACGGCCATAGCCTTTCACCTCGGTCACCGTCATGCCCTCAAGCCCGAGCGCCACCAGGGCCTCGCGCACTTCGTCGAGTTTGAACGGCTTGATGATCGCCATCACGAGTTTCATTCTAGTCACCTCGCTGCATTGCAACAATTTCGCTGCGGCGCGCGCCGCATGGCTAATAGTGAAGCAAGCTTCGTGCCAAGTCGGGACGGCGTGAGACAATGCCAAACCCGTTTGTTCAAAAGTGAGGCAATCGCCGGCCGCCTGCAGTTTTTCGGGGCGCGTTGCTTATTTTTTGTGCACATCACCCCTCGCTGCTCACGGATTAGGCCGCGATCCGCGAACGAAGCCAATTGCATCGGCGCGCGTGGTTTGCCATCACAGCGGACAAATGCTCACGCGCCGCTGACGGCGCTCTGGGGGGAACTCATGATCCTGGTTTGCGGCGAAGCGATTATCGATATGTTCGTGACGGCGAAACCGGACGGCAATCTGCTTGCCGAGCCGGTGGCCGGGGGCTCGCCCTACAATGTCGCCCTCGGCCTCGCCCGTTTGGGCAGCCGCACGGGCTTCCTGGGCGGCCTATCGCAGGACGCCTTTGGCCGGATGATGGCCGCCAAGCTGGAGCGCGATGGCATCGATTTGCGCTTCTCGCCGCGCTCGGACCGGCCATCGACGCTGGTTGTCGTGTCTGTCGATGCCGCCGGTGTGCCGACATACCGGTTCATCGGCGAGGGCGCGGCCGATCGCATGCTGACCGTGGCCGACCTGCCCGCAACGCTGCCGGACGACGTGACGGCGCTGACGTTCGGCTCACTCTCGATGGGCGTTGAACCGGCCGGCGCGACCTATCTGGCCTTGGCGGAACGCGAGAAGGGCCGGCGCGTAATCAGCGTCGATCCCAACCTGCGCGCCAGCGTAGTCGGCGCTATCGCGGCCTGGAAGGTGCGGCTGGAGCGCTTCATTGCGACCGCGAACATCGTGAAATCCAGCATCGAAGACATCGAGGGGACCTATGGGCATTCCGCCTCGGCCGATGCCGTCGTCGCCGGCTGGCTGAAATCCGGCCCGTCGCTGGTCATCGTCACGCGCGGGGCCGATGGCGCAACGGCCTACTGGCATGGCGGCAAGGCCAGCATCGCCGGCCGCAAGGTTGCCGTGGTCGACACCGTCGGAGCCGGCGACACATTTCATGCCGCGCTGTTGAACCACTTTGAGCGCCACCGCCTGCTGACGCCGGACGGTCTCAAGACGCTGAACGAGGCTGCGGTGAAGGACGCCATCGCGTTCGCCGCCGCCGCCGCCGCCGTCACCTGCACCCGCCGCGGCGCCGACATGCCCAGGTTGAGCGATGTTACGGTGTAGCGGTCCATGGTGGCTATTCCGCCACTACTCCACTGGTTCCACACCGACGGGCCTCGCGTCGTAACCATTCGTTGAGTACTTCTACTCCGGCTGAGTCGACCGCGTGATTCGTACGACCCTAGATTTTTATCGAGCGGGGCTGGAACATGCGCGGGACCATTGGGAGATTGCCACGGCTGATCGCGGTGCTTGCGATCGCTGCTTCGGCCACCGGCATTGCCCGTGCGGGCGAACCCGCTGTGTCGGATGTCAACGCCAAGATCAGCGGCTTCGGCGGCACACTGAAGAACGACGACGGGACGGACGTTCTCGGTGGCATCGCGGGCAGCCTGACGCTGCCGGCCGGGCACGCTTTCGGCCTCCAGCTCGACGCGGCCTACGCGCGCCTCCAGAGCGACGATTTCTACGACACAGGCGCGCATCTGTTCTGGCGCGACCCCGGCGTCGGCCTGCTTGGCCTCTATGGCGGCTACGCGCATAGTTCGGCGCTTGGCGGCGTGCAGGTGACGCGCATCGGCATCGAGGCGCAGGTGTATTGGAAGACTATGACCTTCGAGGGCGCTCTCGGCCAGGAAACGGGCGATGTCAGCACGCAGGCCTATGGCCACGCCAAGCTCGACTTTTATCTCACCCCGAACTGGATGGTGAAGGCCGGCTACACCACGAGGGCACCGGTTACGCGTCCTGGGGCTCGGAGTACCAGCTCTCGTCGGGCGAGGGCGCCGGAGTGTCGCTGTTCTCGGACAGCAACTACCACTCCAACGACAACTACGCCTTCATGGGCGGCCTGAAGGTGACCTTCGGCAAGAACATGAGTCTGATCGACCGTCACCGCCGGCAGGACCCGGAGAGCTATGCGGGGACCGATATGCTGGCGACCGAGCGGGCCGAGGCGGTGAGGGCGGGTGCAACTGCAGTGCAACCGATATTACAATAGGATCGAATTTTCCTCATATTGATTGTACGTGTCCGGCTCCAAACACTCTGTTTGCTGACAATGGTGGATCCGGGATCGACTTCTGCGGCGTTCCCTTATGGTCGGTTACCCCAGCGTAACGCCTACGGATCGATCCTGAAGTCGTGACCTTCGGGCAGGGTTTGCCCGCCGTCCACCAGGATGGCGGTGCCGGTCACGTAGGCGGCCTCGTCGGAGGCCAGGAACAGCGCCGCGTTCGCCACATCGCGCGGCGTGCCGAGCCGGCCGAGCGGCACCGAGCGCTCCATGTTGGCGATAAACGCTGCACTGCGATGCAGCTGCACACCCTCGGTTAGGATATTGCCCGGCTCCAGACCGTTCACCGTGATGCCGTAGCGCGAAAACTCCAGCGCGGCGCTCTTGATGAAGCCGTTGATGCCGGCCTTGCTGGCGCCGTAGTGGCCGTGGCCGGGCGAGGTGACACGCGGCCCGGTGATCGACGAGGTGAAGATCATGCGGCCATAGCGGGCCTTTTTCATCGGCTCCAAGGCCGCGCGGGCGGCCAGGAAGGTGCCCTTCAGGTTGACGGCGAGGACGCTGTCCCACTCCTCAGGCGTGATGTTCTCGATCAGCGTCCAGGGATAGATGCCGGCGTTCTGCACCAGGATATCGAGCCGCCCCCAGCCATCGACCGCGGCCGCCACGGCGCGCGCGACCGAGGCGGGATCGGTGATGTCTGTGGCGACGAACCGGCATGTCGCCGCGCCGCCAAGCCGCTGGGCAGTCGCCTCGCCTTCGGCCACCAGGGTGTCGGCGATGATGGCGCGCGCGCCCTCCTCGATGAAGCGCCCGGCGATCCCCGCCCCGATGCCGCGCGCCGCGCCGATCACCAAGGCAACGCGTCCCTCTAACCGTCCGGCCATTCCATCTCTCCTCAGGCCAGCCGCTGGCGGATGGCGATCTTCAGTGTATCGAGCAGGATCGCTGCCAGCACCAGTCCGCCGTGAATGATCAAGGTGTACTCGGCCGGCACGTTCATCAAGTTGATGGCGGTGTTGATGGACGACAGCAGCAACACGCCGGCATAGACGCCGCTGAGTTTGCCCACCCCGCCCTTCAGGCTGACGCCGCCGATCACCACGGCCGCGAAGGCCTGGAACAGCATGCCGGTGCCGAGATTGGCGCTGGCGCCGGAGGTGCGGATGGCGAGGAACCAGCCGGCCAGGCCCGCAATCGCTCCGGTGAGGATGAACGTGATGGCGGTCAAACGGTCGACGGCGATGCCGGTGCGGAACGCGGCGACGGCGTTGCCGCCGATCAGCGTCAGGTGCCGGCCATAGGGCGTGCGCCGCAGAACGAAGGCGAATATGATGAAGCAGAGTACCGACAGCCAGGCATAGAGCGGCACTTCGAGAAAATTCGTGGTGGCGATGCCGCGCAACGGCGGCGGCAGTCCTTGGGCCGAGCGTCCATGCGAGATCACCAGCACCAATCCGCGCACCCAAAGGAACGAGGCGAGCGTCACGATAAAGGCGCTCAGCTGCAGGCGGATGACGAAGAACGCGTTGGTTGCCCCTATCAGCGCTCCCATGGCCAGCGACGCCAATACGCTTGCCGGCACCACCAGCCACTCCGGGGTGAGCTTCAGGCCAAGCCCGATACCGCTCGAGGCGAACAAGATGCTGGTCACCATGGCCGCCAGCCCGAGCGTCGATTCCACCGAAAGATCGAGGTGGCCCGCGATGATGATCAGCGCCAGGCCAATGGCGAGCGTGCCGACGAAGGTGGATTGCTCGACGATGTTGGCGAAAATGCTGAGCTGGAAGTAATGCGGGATTGTCGCCGAGAATGCCATCAGCACAATGATGAGAATGAACCACACCAGGTTATCGAGCACGAACTCGATGCCCGCCCGGGTGCGCAGCGGCATTGCAATGGGTGCGGATGAAGCGGGCGATTCTGCGGTCATGTGGCAACTCAAGGGACGAGCCCCCTCTCCCCGCCTTTTTGCGGGGAGAGGGTCGGGGTGAGGGGCGGCAACTTACTCTGTCCTTAGATACACAAGGGCGGAGCAAGCTGCCGCCCCTCGCCGACCACGTGGCTCTTGCCGCCGAAGGGGCGGCTGCGAGACGCGGTCTCCTCTCCCCGCGAAGAAGCGGGGAGAGGTAAGGTCTGTGCCCGTCAGTCAACATCGACCTCCATTCTGCGAGCGCCCTACTCTACCGCCTTCACCGGCTCGGTCGGCGCCTTCAGATTGCCCCAGAACTTGGGCACATCGACGTTGTCCTTGGTGATGGCCGCGCCGGGGATCTTGATGTTCGGACCCCATTTTTCGATCGAGAGCTCCGACTCCAATCCGAGCACGGTGTATTTGCCGGGCTTGATTGCTTGCTTCAACACCACCTTATCGGTGAACATCGCCAGGGCGGCGGCCTGGGCATAGAGCGGCTGCTCGACCTCGACTTGCTCCCAGCCCTTGCGGATGAGATCGAGGCCGACCGGCGCGCCGTTCGAGGACACCAGCATGATGTCGCCCGGCTTCTTGCCCTTGGCTTCCATCGAGGCAACGGCAGCAACGGCCAGATGCGCTGCATGCACGAAGATGAGATCGATATCGGGATTGGCGACCAACTGATCGGCGACGATGGTGCCGGCGTTGGAGGCTTCCCAATCCTTGGCCGGTTTGGAGATGATGGTGACGCCCGGGAACGCCTTCATCTTCTCTTCAAAGCCCTTTTGGATATCGAGCGTATAGGGATCGGCCGGATCGCCCAGCACTTGCAGGATCTTGCCCTTGACGTCGCCCTTCTTGGCCTTCAGCAGGCGCTGGATTTCACCCGCCGCCACGTAGCCGATCTCCACCGTGCCCGCGACCGAGGTGAGATCGGTCGGAGTCGAGGTGATCTGACGATCAAAGATCATCACCGGGATGCCGGCCCCGCGCGCCTTCTCGATCGAGGCCTTCAGCGCGTCGAAGTCGACCGCCGCCAGAACGATGGCCGATGGTTTCAGCGCGATGACGTCGTTCATCTGGCTCTGCTGCACGTCGGCTTTGTTGTCCGCATTGAGGGTCTTGGTCTCGAAGCCGACGTCCTTCATGAACTTCTCGATGGCCTTGACCGACTCGGTCTGGAACTCGTCCAGCAACGTCGGCACCATATAATAGACCGTACCCTTCATTTCGGCTTGGGCGGTCGCTCCGCAAAACGTCAGGGACACAACGGCGCCGGCCAACAGCAGAGACTTCAGAAGTTTCTTCATCGCTTTCTCCTTGTGCAGTCCTCGAAAGTCATTGGGCACGCGCCCGTGCGGCCTCAAGCGTCGCCTCCCCGGTGATGAGGCCGATCACCTCATCGGGGGTGGTGTCCCTTGTCCGCACGTCGCCCGCCACCACGCCTTGGCGGATGACGACGATGCGGTCAGCCACCTGGAAGGCCTGGGGCATGATGTGTGTGATGATGATGACGCCGATGCCGCGCCCGGCCACCTTGCGCACCATCTCCAGCCCGCGCCGGGTCTGATCCACGCCCAGCGCGGCGAACGGCTCGTCCAGCAGCACCAGCTTGCCGCCGAAATGCACAAAGCGGTTCAGCTCGATCGCCTGGCGCTGCCCGCCCGACAGATGCTCGACATTGGTGCGCAACGAGGGAATGCGGGTGCCGGCGTTGGAAATCGCCTCCGCGGTGGCGGCCTGCATGGCGCGCTCATCCAGAACGGGAATGCCGAAATAGTACTTCACCAGCTCGCGGCCCATGAAGAAATTGGCCACCACGTCGACGTTGGTGCAGAGCGAAAGATCCTGGTACACTGTTTCAATGCCGGCCGCCTTGGCCTCGGCGGGCGAGCGGAAGATGCGCTCGGCGCCCTCGAAACGCAGGCTGCCGGAGGTGGCCTCCAGCCCGCCCGAGATGATTTTCACCAGCGTCGACTTGCCGGCACCATTGTCGCCCAGCAGCGCCACGACCTCGCCGGCCCGGACCTGGAAGCTCACGCCGCGCAGGGCATCCACCGCGCCGTAGCGTTTGGTTA
>JAYUAJ010000220.1:0-1908 GCA_043741375.1 Hyphomicrobiaceae bacterium
GGATGCCGCAACAACCCAAAGTCCGAAGTTTCATGTGAAACATTCAGGGCCGGACGCGGCAAGGATAGGAAAATCGTGAATCAGGCACCATAGGCCACAAGACCTATCACGCGCGCCAGTCGCGCGTCGGTCGCGCCTCGCCTTTCCGCTAGTGCGACGACTAGGAGGAAGGATCACCGTCGACTGGTTCGCGTGAAACAGCCCGTGTTGTCCCTGTGGATTGTTTGGTGGATGAAGGGACCACGCGCCCTCGGCCACAACTACGTTCACGCGCGGCAGCTTGGTCGCACGGGCGGGCAGTGCCACCCACCTAGTGGCCTGTAACGGAGCAAACGGTAGTGTCTGACTTGCAATTCGCGACGATCGCTGCGTTGCTGGTTCTTGCAAGGGGAGCAGCCCTTGCTGCGAACCGGCGCCTTGCGCTCGGCACGGATTGCGGCGTCATACTGCTTCGCTCACTACCGTTTGCTCCGTTACAGGCCACAACTAGTCCAGCCCTCCGGTCGCCGTTTCACGTGAAACATCGGCGCCCCGCAATCTCCGCTCCCCAGGCTGACGGCGGCCAAATGAACGGCCCTCAGCTCGCCGGTACGGGTCCGGTCGACGCCCGAAGCACCAGCTTGAACGGGACCTCGACCGCCTGCGGCGTACCCCCGGCAAGCGAGGCCAGCAAAAAATCGGCTGCGGCCTCCCCCATTTGTGCCGTCGGTATACGCACCGAGGTCAGTGCCGGGGTGGCCAGGCGGGCAAGGGCAAGATCGTCAAAGCCCACGATGGACACCTGTCCCGGGACGTCAATCCCGCGCGCCTGACATTCGCGCAGCGCGCCGAAGGCAAGAATGTCGTTGCCACAGACCAGCGCGGTAACGGGCACTTCCGCATCCAGCATGTGCCGGGTGGCGATGCGCGCCGCGTCGAACGAATAGGATGATTCAGCCAGCCAGCGCGCGGTGGATGATCCTGCGGTCGTGTCGGCGGCCGCCCCAGTCAATCCGGCTTCGACCAGTGCATCGTGAACCCCGGCTACCCGTGCTGCGGCCCTGTCATTATCCCGCTGCACACCGGCAATCATCCCGATCCTGCGATGGCCAAGCAGCAACAGGTAGCGCGTGGCCACATAAGCGGCGCGGCGGTTATCAAAACCGACACAGGCGGGCTCCTGGGCCGGGGCGAATGCCCCCTGGCAGACATAGGGGATAGCGTGTCGGTGCAGCAGTTCGCGCATTCCCGGGCGGTGCGCGGCCCCCACCAGTACCAGCGCCTCGACGCCCCGCCCGACCATGGTCCGCGCCTGCGCCAACTCACGGTCAAGATCGTAGTCGCACGCCGCCAGCAGTAGGCCGTAGCCGGCACGCTCAAGCCGCGCCTGAATTGCCGCGATGCCTTGGGCGAAGATCGCGTTGTCGATCGTCGGGACGATGGCGCCGATCACGCGACTGCGGTTTGACACGAGCGCGCGTGCCGCATCGTTCGGGATGTACCGCAATTCTGCGGCAGCCGATTGCACCCGCTGACGCAGAGTTTCGCGTACGGCATCCGGCCGATTGAAGGCCCGCGACACCGTTGCGGTCGAGACTCCGGCCGCCCGCGCAACGTCGTGCAGCGTTACAGTGCGCGTCGGGCCGCTCGTCGTGGTGCCGCCCGTCGCGATGGTTCCGACAGTCGCAGCGCGATTGCTCACGGGGCACGCTGGAGCGGCAACATCCGGCAGGCGTTCATCCGTCGGGCTTCCAGGTTGACGACAGGGCACGATTGCTCGTAATCTTCGGTATTGTAAACGCTTACAACCAAAACTGCAGCCCCGTGCACCGGGCGCTGCATTCCACCAAACCAGGAGCCACCGTGCGCTACGCACGCTTCGCGGGACAACAGCAGATCAGCATTGCCGAGCGCCCCCGCCCGGTACCT
>JAYUAJ010000221.1:0-10878 GCA_043741375.1 Hyphomicrobiaceae bacterium
CGGCCAGTTCAGCAAGAAGTGCGGCGGTTTCGCGCTTCCGATCCTCAAGCGCCGCAATCTGCGAGGCGGCGGTTGCGGCGCGTTCGGCCCAGCGTTTGACGTCGGCGACGATGGCGGCCGAACGTTGGCAGCGCTGCTGACGCGCGGCGGCGAGCGCGTTCAGGGCGAGTTCGGCCTTTCCTGTTTCAGCGCGCGAGGATTGGGCCTTTAGCGCGCGCCCATCCCGCGCCGCTGCGATCCTGTGCAAATCAGGCAGAGTGGCGAGTTCGGCGGTCAGCACGCCGATGCGGCTGCGGTGCTCGGCGATGGCCTCTTCGATCCGCGCACGATCTTCCGTCAGACGGCTGAGCCTTACTTCCCGCTCGCGCGCTGCCTGCTCCAACCGGGCGAGATCGGCGGACAGCTCCGTATGCTCCCGGCGCAGGCGGCTCAAATCGTCGCGCGCGCTGCGTTCGACAGCAGCGGCGCGTTCGTGGGCGAGGGCTGCGTTCGAGAGCGCTTCGACGGCTTCGTGCGCGCGGTCCTCAGCCTCGTCGAGCATCAATGATAATTCTTCCAGGCGTACGCGTTGCTCCAGGCGGCGGGCGCCGGCCGAGGGGGCGTTGGCGGCGGCGGTGAACCCATCCCAGCGCCAGAGGTCGCCGGACTTGGTGACGAGACGCTGGCCGGGTTGCAACAGTGCGCGCAGGCGTAGGCCATCGGCCTTGGCGACCACGCCGATCTGGCGCAGGCGGCGCGTCAGAGGTCCGGCGTTCTTGACTTTGGCGAGCAGCGGTTCGGCGCCCTCGGGCAACGGCTGATCGTCCGTGTCGCCCCTAGTCTCCGCCCAATGAACGGCGGCCTTGGAATCGGCGGACGCGTCGAGATCGTCGCCGAGCGCCGCGCCCAGGGCGATCTCATAGCCGCGCGCCACCTTCAGGCCGTCGAGCACGGGGGGGGCTGAATCGTCCTTGGGCGGAGCGAACAGGCGCGAAAGCGTTGCGTGCTCGGTCGCGATTTTCTCTGCGGCGAGACGGCGCTCGGTGGCGGTGGCGCGGGCGGCCTCCTCGGCTCTGCGGGCCGCGATGATTGCAGCCTCGGCGGACTCAATCCGGGATTCGGCCGTGAAGATCGCTTCGTCCAGGGCGTCGCGACGTTCCTTCAAGTCGTCAAGGTCAACCTGCTTGGCGCCTAGCCGCAGGTCTCCACCTCCCCCTTGAGGGGAGGTCGGCGCACTGCGCCGGGTGGGGGGCACGCTGGAGCCGGTTTCCACAGCCCCCTCCACCACCGCCATTTGCCGCCCGATGTCCGCCAACAGACCATCGACTTTACCAAACCGCCGCGTTTCCTCCGCGAGCTGGCTTTCCAGCCGCTGCCGATTAGCGCGGGCGTCGGCCAGAGAGTTGGTGAGGCTGGAGAGTTCATCTTGCGCGACCGTCTCGGCTCCGCGCGCCCGCGCCAGTTCCTCGGTAGCCGCCGCAATGGAGCCCTCGTCAGTCCCAGCTTCAGCGGCAAGTCTCGCCTTTTCCTCCGCCAGTTGGGCGCCCGCCGCGTCGGCCTCGCGCGCAAATCCAGCCTCGCGCTCCATATCGGCCATGAGCTGTTGCTCGCGTGAAAAAAGCTCCGTCTGCCGCTCTTTCGCGCGCGCCTCCTCGCGGGCCAGCCCATCCGCCTCCAACCGCAATCGCTGCACCACGGCCGCCGCCGTAACCTCCGCCTCGCGCAATCCCGGCAATTCACCCGCCGCCGCGATCTCCGCCTGCAGCGCCCGCCCTTCTCCCGCCACGGCCAGGGCCAGCACCGACAGCGCCTCGCCCAGTAGGGCTTCCTCGGCCGCCACGTCGCCCTGCGCCGCCCGCCAGGCCAGCACCAGTGCGATCGCCTCCAGCGCCTTCAGCTCCGCCGTGATTTCGCGATAGCGCGCCGCCGCGCGGGCCTGCCGTTTCAAGCCGTTAATTTGCGCCAAAAACCCGCCCAGCACATCGGCGGCCTTGTCCAGGTTGCCCTCAGCCGCACGCAGGCGCAGTTCGGCATCGTGGCGGCGCGACGACAGACCCGCCGTGCCCGCCGCATCCTCCAGGATGCGCCGCCGCTGCTCGGGCTTGGCGTTCACAAGCTCGGCGACCTGCCCCTGGCGCACCAGCGCAGGCGAGCGCGCGCCGGTCGCTGCGTCCTCAAACAGGATTTTTACGTCCCTGGCGCGCGCTTCCCGGCCGTTGATGCGATAGGCCGAGCCCGCCTCGCGCTCGATGTGGCGCATGATTTCCAGCGTATCGCTGTCATTGAATTCCGCTGGCGCGCGGCGGGCCGAATTGTCGATGAACAACGTCACAGAGGCATGGTTGCGGGCTGGCCGCGTCACGGTGCCGGAAAAGATCACATCGTCCATGGCCGCCGCGCGCATACTCTTGTGCGACGCCTCGCCCATGGCCCAGCGTAGCGCCTCCAAGAGGTTCGACTTGCCGCAACCATTCGGCCCGACCACGCCCGAGAGTCCCGGCTCGATCAGCAAATCGGTCGGTTCAACGAAGCTCTTGAAGCCGGCGAGGCGGAGGCGGGTTATGTGCATGCGCTTGGTGTGGGGGCTCTCGGGTCCGCGAATAGTGCCGAGAGTTTAGCGGGATTTGCCAGAAATCGGAACCGGCTGTGGATATCGCCGCCAACTCCCGGGTGTCAGGCACGACGAGCCTGACACCGGGCTGCCAACGCGAAAGGAGATAGCGAGAAGGGCACGCGCGTCTCCTCTCACCGTCCTAAAGCGGTGTACCTGCCATTGGCGTCGGCGTGCAGGCCATACCTTCCTTCACCAGCTTGGTGCAGTAGGCTGCGGCGGCTGCCTGGTTCGCGAACGGGCCAGCCAGCAAGCGGACGTTACCGCCTGAGGTGGCCGAATTCGGCTTCAGGCCGGCCAAGAGGTCGCCATGCTGATCCTGGAACAGCTGCCAGATCTGGCGTAAGGCGTCGGGCGAGGTCGAGACAGCAAGATTGATCGCATAGGGTTTGTTGGCTGGCGGTGTTTTAGCCGGGTCCTTAGCCGCAGCTGCGTTGCTCGCCACCTTCACGGGCTTCGCCAGTACAGCTTTGACGGGCGGCGGAGCCGCATCCGCGGTGTCATTGGGCTCCATCTGCACGACCTCGCCCTCGATCTGAGGCGTGGGCGCGGCCTGAGGCTTGGCCGCTATGGCCTGGCCTTGGGGCTTACCGGCAGCGGGCAGCATCGGCTTGCCGTCCAACGTCGTTGCCGCCGTAGATTGGGGTGCCGAAGACTGGGCCAGAGTGTGCAGGTCGTTGAGCTTCACCTTGATGCCGCTGATGTCGTTGCGGAGGCTTTCCATCCCGTTCGCTAGCGCGGCCTGTTTGGTCTGCGTCTGATCAACGGCGGCCTTCACGGAATTGACCGTGTTCGACAGCGAGGCGACCTTTTGGTTGGTCATCTCTACGGCGCCCGTGCCGGCGTCGGCGCTGCGCAACGCTTCGGGCGCGATGCTCGCGATGGTGAGATAAAAAATGCCGGCAGCGCCCAGCGCCAGCCAGACGACCATATAGAAGCGATTGAGCGTCGTGCCCTTGCTTGAAGTCGTGGCTCTCGTGTTCATGGCTGAAACGGCCTCACATACTTGCCGCTGGAACGATCCGTTGCGGCTTCCCCCTATCCTATACGCCACGCACACGTCGCATTGCAGAGCCCACGACTCGGGGTGCAAACCTGGACCGGAAGCTGTCTGAGTCGCGTTGGTCGATCAACGCATTGCTGCCGGGTTGCGGCGCCGTGCGACGTTCTCTGTGGATAACTGCCAAGGTATTCACCGGGAGCCACACTTTCCGCGGCCTCATCTGGCGGCCCGTGCTGATGCCGGATCGCTAACACGACGTGATTGTGCCGGTACGGTAGTTTGTGGGAAACGGGTGGGGTGAACGTGCGCGAGTCGGTCCCGTGGGTCGACGAACGGCGAGCTGCAGCATGCGGATTTACAGGACGGGCATGAGCGAGAGACCACTGTTGATCGTGATCCTGGCGGCGGGCAAGGGCACGCGGATGCGTTCGGCCGTGCCAAAGGTGCTGCATCACGTGGCCGGGCGCTCGCTGTTGGGCCATGTGATGGCCGCAGCTACGGGAGCTTCAGCGAGCAGCATTGCGGTGGTAACTGGTCCGGGCATGGACGATGTGCGCCAGGAGGCCAGCCGCCAGTTTGGCGCGGCCCGGCTGTATTTGCAGGCCGAGCAGCGTGGCACCGCCGATGCGCTATTGGCGGCGCGAGAGGCTCTGGCGGGCCATCGGGGCGACGTCCTCGTGCTGTTCGGCGATACACCCCTTATGACGTCGGGGACTATTGCGGCGGCGCAGCAGAGGCTGGCTGAGGCGGACGTAGTGGTGGTCGGTTTCCAGGCTGCCAATCCGTTCGGCTACGGCCGCATACTGACGGATGCCGCGGGGAGCGTTACCGCCATCCGCGAGCACAAGGAAGCCAGCGACGCCGAGCGGCAAGTGCGGCTATGCAACTCGGGCGTGATGGGATTTCGTTCCGAGCGGCTGTTGGAGATCCTCGACACCATAGGCAACGCCAATACCAAGGGGGAGTACTACCTGACTGATGCGGTCGAGGTCGCTCGCGCCAAGGGGCTTGCCGTGGCCTACGTCACGACCGACGAGGTCGAGACGCAAGGCATCAACGACCGCGCGCAACTGGCGGCGGTGGAAGCGCAGTGGCAGGCCAGGAAGCGGGCCGATCTGCTGGCGGGCGGAGCCACCCTGACCTCGCCCGAGACCGTTTACTTTGCCTTCGACACAGTGCTCGGCCAGGATGTGACCGTCGAGCCCTTCGTGGTGTTCGGGCCGGGCGTGACCGTCGCGAACAATGTCACCATCCGGGCGTTCACCCACATTGTCGGGTCTGACCGCAAGATCAAAACGGGTGCCAGGATTGGCGAGGGGGTCGAAGTCGGCCCGTTCTCACGGCTACGGCCTGGAACGGACCTCGGACGCAACGCCCACGTCGGCAATTTCGTCGAGGTCAAGAACGCCGTGCTGGAAGAGGGCGCCAAGGCCAACCACTTGTCCTATCTTGGCGATGCCCGGGTGGGCGCGGGCGCAAACATCGGCGCGGGAACCATTACGTGCAATTATGATGGCTTCAACAAGCATCATACCGATATTGGAGCCGGCGCGTTCATCGGGTCCAACTCGGCCCTGGTGGCGCCGGTGAAGATCGGGGACCACGCCATCATCGGGGCCGGCAGCGTCATCACCAAGGATGTTGCGGCCGGTGCGTTGGCAGTGACGCGGGCTCCCCAGGAGGAGCGCCAGGGCTGGGCGGATCGCTTCCGCACCATGATGACGCGCCGCAAGAAATAGCAGGATCAAGGAAAGAGCGATCGGATGTGCGGAATCGTTGGAATTCTCGGCAAAGCGCTGGTTGCGGATGATCTAGTCGATGCGCTGAAGCGGCTGGAATATCGCGGCTACGATTCCGCCGGTATCGCGACCGTCGAGGGCGGCCATCTGGAGCGCCGGCGGGCCGAGGGCAAGCTCAAGAATCTCGCCGCTAAACTGGCGGAAGAGCCGCTGAAGGGGCGCACCGGCATCGGCCACACGCGTTGGGCGACTCACGGCAAACCGGTGGAGCGCAACGCTCATCCGCATATGAATGACAAGGTGGCAGTCGTCCACAACGGCATTATCGAGAATTTCCGTGAGCTGCGCGAGGAACTGACGCGCAAGGGCTACGTGTTCGAAACCGAGACCGACACCGAGACGGTGCTTCATCTGGTGACGGATAATCTGAAGGCTGGCCTGAAGCCAATAGAAGCGGCGCGTCAGGCCTTGACGCGGCTGCGCGGCGCCTATGCGCTCGGCATCATTTTTTCCGGTGACGACGATCTGATGATCGGCGCGCGCAACGGTCCGCCGCTGGCCATTGGGCACGGCGACGGCGAGATCTATCTCGGCTCGGACGCGATTGCGTTGGCCGGGTTCACCAACCGCATCACCTATTTGGAAGACGGCGATTGGGCCGTGCTGCGCCGCAAGGGTGCCGAGATCTTCGACCTGGACGGCAAACGGATCCCGCGCCAGCCGATCATTTCTCAGGCCAGTTCGCTCACGGTCGACAAGGGCAACTATCGCCACTTCATGCTGAAGGAAATTCATCAGCAACCGGAGGTGATCGGTCATACGCTGGCGAATTATCTGGACCTTGTGACGGGCACGGTGGAATTTCCAGATCTCGGGATCGATCTAAAGTCCATGGAGCGCGTGACCATCTCGGCCTGCGGTACCGCGTATTATGCCGGGCTGGTCGGCAAATACTGGCTGGAGCGCTATGCGCGGCTGCCAGTCGATATCGATGTCGCCTCCGAGTTCCGCTATCGCGAGCCGCCGCTTCCCAAGAACGGGCTGGCGATCTTCATCTCTCAATCGGGCGAGACCGCTGATACCCTGGCATCGCTGCGCTATTGCAAAATGAATGGTCAGCGCATCGCGGCGATCGTGAATGTGCGCACCTCGTCCATAGCGCGCGAAAGCGACGTTGTGCTGCCGACGCTGGCAGGCCCGGAAATCGGTGTTGCCTCAACCAAGGCGTTCACCTGCCAACTCTCGGCGCTCGCTTGTTTCGCCATCGCGGCCGGCAAGGCGCGCGGTATGATTTCGCCCGCGCTAGAGCGCGAACTGGTTCAGGCTTTGGTGGAAGTGCCGCGCCAGATGGCGACGCTGTTGCGCGATGAGACGTCCTACGAGCGCGTCAGTCATCGCCTCGCCAAAGCGCGCGACGTGCTCTATTTCGGCCGCGGCATCCATTTCCCGATCGCGCTGGAAGGCGCCCTGAAGCTGAAGGAAATCTCCTACATCCACGCCGAAGGTTACGCGGCCGGCGAACTCAAGCACGGCCCGATTGCGCTCATCGACGAGAGCGTTCCCGTGATCGTGGTCGCGCCCGAGGACGAGCTGTTCGAGAAGACCGTCTCCAACATGCAGGAAGTGGCCGCGCGCGGCGGCGAGATCATCTTCGTGTCCGACGCTGATCCCAGCATGGCCGGCTGCAAGGTGGCCGACCACTTGACGATGCCGAAGGCGCATCCGTTCACCAACCCGCTGCTCGCCGCTGTGCCGGTGCAGCTTCTGGCCTATTATACCGCCGTCCAGATGGGAACGGACGTCGACCAGCCGCGCAATCTGGCCAAATCGGTGACTGTGGAGTAAAAGGCTTGACAGGCGGCGCGGCAATTGCCGGAATCAGGTCGTTGTCGTAAGGGCTTAGCCCAGAGCAGCGGGGGCTGGCGGCAGGGGAGTGGCGGGCATGGCGCAAGAGCGCTCGCGCACGCAGTGTTGGTTGAGGCGAACAGCGGTCGCGGCATCGCTGATGGCGGCCGTGTCGGCGTCAGCTTTTGGCGCGGAAACGCCGTTGGCCGCAGCGCAGAAGGCCATCAAATCAGGCAAGCCAGAGTTTGCCGTCAATACGCTAACGGCCGCTCTCTCGGGTGCTGGCCTGAAGGGCGGGGACGTGGCACGCGCGTACTATTTGCGTGGCCTTGCTCATAGTAAGGCCGGCCACCAGGCCGCCGCCATTGCCGATCTCAATCATGCGCTGTGGCTGAAGGGGCTCTCGGAGCCCGAGCGCGCCGACGCAACGGCCACCAAGGCCAAACTTTACCACGATGCCGGCCTTGCCGCGTCGGCCCCGGATGCCGCGCCGGCCGAAAGGTCCGCCAAAGCAGCGCCGGCAAAGGCGGAGGCGGTAGCAGAGACGGCCGAAGTCCCGCCGAACCCTGCAGAGTATCCGGTGAACGTGGAAGCCGCAGTGGCCGAGAAGTCAACCTGGGGCACCAAGTCTGGAGGCACCAAGGCGGCGGCCAACAAGACGGCAAGCCGCAAAAAGAAACCTGCCGCGGCACCTCAGATGGTTGAGCAGGCCGCCGTCGAGGCCTCTGCCGCGCCCGAAGACCTCCCATGGAAGGATGCGCCCGCGCCGGCAGCCCAGAAGACAGTGGCGGTCGCTGACGACAACCCGGTCAATTCGGTGCTCGGTAACCTGTTTGGCGGCACCCCGGCGCCGGAGCCCGCTACGGCCGCCGTGACCAAACCAGCACCCGAACCGGCACCGAGCGAGCAGGTCGTCAGTGCCGATCCTGCGCCCAAGCCCCAGGCGAAGCCGGGTAAGATGACGGCCAAGTCCGGCTTGTTTGTGCAGGTCGCGTCGCTGCGCTCCCCCAAGGAAGCTGACGATCTGGCCGCGCGCCTCACCAGCGAGCACGCTGATGTAACGACGCGTGTAATACCCATGGTGCTTGGCAACATGGGCACCTTCTATGCCGTTCAAGCCGGGCCAGTCGCCAACGCAGCGGCCGGCGAGGGATTGTGCAAAAAACTCCGCGGCAACGGTGTCGACTGTTTCATCGCAACCCCTTAGACTTCGGGCTCGACGCGGACCTGACCGACGCGCGGGCAGGCATGGGTGCGATAGCGGGGCAAGATGACCATGAAGCCTGATGAGCAGCGGCCACCGTCTGGCGGTTCCAGCCGGGATGGGCGCGGCGGCCGCACCGATCTGGCGAGCGACGATTCCCGGCCGATCCGCCTGATGTCGCGGCTGCGCAACTACTTCCTGACCGGCCTCATCATCGCTGGGCCCTTGGCGGTGACGCTGTCTATCGTTTGGTGGTGCATCAATCTGGTCGACGGCTGGGTGAAGCCGCTCGTGCCGGATATTTATGCTTGGCTGCATTCCCTCTTACCCGGCTCGTACCTTCCAACCGGCACGTCGCTGCCGGGCGTCGGACTGCTCACAGCCGTCGTTGGCCTCACAGTGATTGGCGCCCTCGCCGCCAACCTGCTCGGCCGTACCCTGCTGAGCTATGCCGAATTCTTCGTCGGCGGCATTCCGATCCTGCGCTCGGTCTACAAGCCCGTGAAACAGATTTTCGAAACGGTGCTGAAGAAGGGCGACAGCAACTTCCGCAAGGCTGGCTTGATCGAGTTTCCGCGCCCGGGGGTCTACTCGCTGGTGTTCGTCTCCAGCGACACACGCGGCGAGATTCCGGCCAAACTGCCGCCGGGCGAGGAATTCGTCACCGTCTTCATGCCGAGCTGCCCGCCCACGTCCGGCTTCCTGATGTTCGTGCGCCGAAGCGAACTGATCGTGCTGGACATGAGTGTCGAGGAGGCGGCCAAGATGGTGTTATCTGCAGGCATCGTATCGCCGGAATGGCGCTATGAAGGTGGCGTTCTGGCGCCGGCCGCCTGAGGCGACCTGGCGCGCGGATAGGAAGTACGTCATGGCGACCACGCAAGGAACCGTTGATTTCATCCTCGATCAGCTCGCCTCGGTCGGCGATGTCTCGGCACGCAAAATGTTCGGCGAGTACGGCGTGTACAGCACCGGCCGTATGGTGGCCATGATCTGCGACGACCAGCTGTACGTGAAGCCAACGGTGGGTGGACGGGCATTCGCCGGTCAGATCGCGGAAGCGCCGCCCTATCCTGGCGCCAAGCCGTGCCTGCTGGTCTCGGCCGAACAGATCGAGGATGCGAAGTGGCTGTCGAGCTTGATAGCCATTTCGGCTGCCGAACTCCCGTTGCCAGTTAGAAAGAAAAAGAACACTTAGCCACGCGCGCCACTGGCGAGCTCTTCATGCAGAAGATTGGTTACGATCGCCAGCACCAGCACGAGCACCATGTACAACCCGGCATATTCGACTTTGGTTGCGAAGGGTACGCCGTAGTAGGCGCGGTTGGCCGGCGCCGCCGGATCGTAGTTCCAGGCTTCGGAGATGCGCGGCAGGGCCATCAGGCCAATGATCAGCAACAGCGGGCTCGGATGGTAATACCAGAAAATTGCCAGGATCGGCAGTCCGAGGAACCAGACGCGCGGGCCAAGCACGCTAGTGATCCGCCCGCCATCGAGCGGTGATATCGGGATCAGGTTGAACAGGTTGATCAGCAACCCCGATTGGGCAAGCGCCAGCAGCAGCCGGCTGTCGTAGTGACGCGAGGCGAAGTAGACCGCGAAACAGGCCAGAGAGCCCACGAACGGACCGGCATATGCAACATAGGCCTCGGTCTCGGCGTCGTGCGGTTGATCCTTCAGCGCAACGTATGCGCCAAAGAACGGGATGAACACCGGCAGGCCAATGTTAAGGCCGCGCTGACGTGCGGCGACGTAGTGCCCCATTTCGTGCACGAAGATGAGCAGCACAAAACCTACGGCGAACGGCCAGCCGAACAACAAGGCATAGCCGCCGATGGCCAGCACCATGGTGCCTGCGGTCAGGAACGCTTTGGCGAACTTCAGTTTCGTCAGCAGCGAAAGGATAGTGACTATGGTGGGTCTCCAGGGAGCGACTAGGGCTTCTTCCGCCCAAAGAACCGGCCGACGCCTGCTAGCAGAGCTACCACGCCGACGCCGATGGGTTTGGCGAAGGCGACCAGCGCGCCGCCGAACTTCGCAAAGCCGAGCGCCGCCAATGCCAGCAACCCAAGCTTCTTGGCCGCTATGCCGCCGACCAAGGCAGCGATGCCGTATTCGGCGATATGGTCGGTGCTGGCGACGAACTCTTCGTAGCGCTTGCCTCTATCGTAGTCGAGCGAGGCCAGGATAGTCCTGGCCCGATCCTTGTACTGCTCAATCGACGCGGTGCTGGTGACCAGGTCGAGCGAAAAATAACCTTCCCGGCCGAGCGCATAGGTTTGGTAGTTGACGGATCCGCCCGCGTCGGGCGCGGCGTCGTAGGGTTTGAGCAGCAGCGAATAGACCAGCCGGTGCTCCTTGGCGTCATAGATCGGCTTTTCCACCCAGCCATCGACACGGATCTTATGGAAACCGCGCGCCACGCGATCAGCGTTTCCTGCCTCGGTGCCGTCCTGGGCATTCTTCAACAGGCCGTCGACGTCCCAGTTCTTGGCCT